>CANKEA010000164.1 GCA_947480815.1 Caulobacterales bacterium
CCACCAGCGGCCGCCCCGGTCCGGTGGTCATCGATATTCCCAAGGACATCCAGTTCGCCGAGGGAACCTACCTCACCCCGGTCCAGGCCAATCCCGACCACCGCTATAAGCCGCAGACCCAAGGCGACCCGGCCAAGATCAAACAGGCTGCCGCCATGATCGCGGCGGCGCGCAAGCCGATCCTCTACACCGGTGGCGGCGTCATCAATTCCGGCCCGCAGGCCAGCGAACTTCTGCGCGAATTCGCCCATCTGACCGGCTCGCCCGTTACCTCAACCCTGATGGGCCTGGGGGCCTTCCCGGCGTCTGATCCTGCATGGCTGGGCATGTTGGGCATGCACGGCACCTATGAAGCGAACAACGCCATGCATGATTGCGATGTCATGGTCTGTATCGGCGCGCGCTTTGACGACCGCGTCACCGGCCTGCTCAGCAAGTTTGCGCCCAACTCCAAGAAAATCCACATCGATATCGACCCCTCGTCGATCAATAAAAACGTGCGCGTGGCGGTGGGGATCGTTGGCGATTGCGGCAGCGTGCTCGGCGACCTAATCGCCGCCTGGAAGGACGCCGGCCACAAGCCTAACCGCGAGGCCCTGAACGACTGGTGGCAAGAAATCGACGCCTGGCGCGCCCGGCAGTCGTTGGCCTATGTCAACTCCGACACGATCATCAAGCCGCAGTACGCCATCGAGCGGCTGTACAAACTCACCCAGGATCGTGAGGTGTTCATCACCACCGAGGTCGGCCAGCATCAGATGTGGGCCGCCCAGCATTTCCGCTTCCAGCAGCCCAACCACTGGATGACCTCTGGGGGCCTGGGAACCATGGGCTATGGCCTTCCCGCTGCGGTTGGCGTGCAACTGGCGCATCCGAACGCCCTTGTCGTCGACATCGCGGGCGAGGCGTCGATCCAGATGACCATGCAGGAAATCAGTACGGCGGTGCAGTTCAACCTGCCGGTCAAGGTGTTCATCCTCAACAACGAGTGGATGGGCATGGTGCGCCAGTGGCAACAACTGCTGCACGGCGAGCGCTACAGCCATTCCTACAGCGAAAGCCTGCCCGACTTCGTCAAGCTGGCCGAGGCCTATGGTGCGGTGGGAATCCGCTGCGAAAGCCCCGTCGACCTGGACGAAAAGATCCTCCAGATGATCAACACGGATCGTCCGGTGATCTTCGACTGTCGGGTCGAGAAGGCCGAGAACTGCCTGCCGATGATTCCGTCGGGCAAGGCACACAACGACATGATCCTGCCCGACGATATTCGCGATATCGGTTCGGTCATCGACGCCGCCGGCCGTCAGCTGGTCTAGGAAAAACGCCCATGACCAATTCCGCTTCCGCCTACGACCTGACGCCCGAAACGGCGACCGACCGTCTGGCCACCTTCACCCTGCTGGTCGACAACGAGGCCGGGGTGCTGCACCGCGTGGTCGGGCTGTTCTCGGGCCGCGGCTACAATATCGAGAGCCTCACGGTGGCCGAGACCGACCGCAAGAGCCACACCAGCCGTATCACCGTGGTCACGCGTGGTGCGCCGCATACCCTGGAGCAGATCGAGGCCCAGCTGGCCAAGATGATCAGTGTACGCAAGGTGCGCGACGTCTCCGGCGATCCGTCGGCGGTGCAACGCGAATTGGCACTGATCAAGGTCAAAGGGTCAGGCCAGCAGCGCGTCGAGGCCCTGAGCGTAGCCGACATCTTCCGCGCCAAGGTGATCGATACCACCCTGGAAAGTTTCGTGTTCGAACTGACCGGTGCCACAGAGAAGATCGACAGCTTCGTAGAGCTGATGCGGCCGCTTGGCCTGGTTGAGCTATCGCGTACCGGCGTGCTGTCCATCGAACGCGGCCCCAGCGCCGGCATCTAGCGCAACGGCGCGGGTCCTCGTCACTACGGCTGGCGCCTCTGCCGCTTAGCGCCTATATTCCCAGCGTTCGGTTCGCCGAACTATGGAGATAAACGCGCACGTAATAAGCAGACTGGACCCGGGTGCGATTCCCGGCGGCTCCACCAAATCTTCTCCGGGTTTTCGCCGGGATGTGCGGGGCCGATCAGCATCGACAGATGTGTAAAGGTGATTGCTTTCTCTCGGCATGGCTCCACCGACATCGGGCCATTTTCTAAATGCGAACGATAACTTCGCTGAAGAGTATGCGATCGCCGCGTAATGCGGTGCTAGCGAACTCGACCTAAAGTCCTAGGGGTTCAGATCCCTAGGCGGGGCCCGGGAGGCGCCTGGCAACAGAAGCCTCCCACTTTCACACAAACAGCGGTGGCGCTTCAAAAAATGCGCTGAGATTTAAGACCGTCAGACCGGGAGATTTGGTCTTATCGTCAGAAATAAAAGAGATGGCTCATGTTCGGGTCGAGTCGACCCATACCGATTTGCGGACAGCCGCTTTCATACGCCCCCTTGGCCATAGCCCTGGCGGCCTCCTCGCCCCTCAGAACATAGACAGCCGGAACGAAGCAACTGCTATAGTTTGAGAAGACCTCTCCAGTCCCGACGATGTCGTCGAGGACGTTAGGGTTCAAAACCTCGCCGGCGTTGAAATGATAAAATATCTCTATCGCCTTATATATAGCACTCTCGCCATCGTAGCTTTTAGCGGCCTTTTCCATACTCTTTACAGCCCCAGCCCAGTCAGCAAGGGTTGACTTCACGAGCGCATCGAAAAACCACGTTGTGTCGTCCCAAGGCGCTGCAGCGATGGCCTTTTTAACAGCGGGAATTTGGGCAAATTTTTTCTCATCATCCCAGCACCACGCCCCTTGCCGACTTCGGTACAGTCGCTAGGGTCAGACCATGCCAACAGACGCGCCCACCGAAGACCTGATGCAATACGAGGCCATGGCGCAGGATGCCCTGCGCGGTGTGGTTAAGGCCGCCGTGAAGCGCGCCGCGGGGCCAGGCGGGCTGCCGGGTGCCCACCATCTTTACGTGACCTTCAAAACCCATGCGCCGGGCGTGTCCCTGCCGCCAGCCCTGCTAGCGAAATACCCAGACGAGATGACCATCGTGCTACAGCACCAGTACCGTGATCTGGCGCCGGGCGAGACGTTCTTTTCCGTCACCCTGAAGTTCGGCGGCCAGCCCATGCGTCTTTCGGTGCCCTATACAGCGGTCAGCCGGTTCTTTGACCCGTCGGTCAATTTTGTATTGCAGTTCCATCCTCCCGAGGCCGAGATCACGGCCATGCCCAAGCCACCCGAACAGCCCGAACACCCGCAGACTGCGCCACCGAGCGAAGGCAGCGCCGACGCTCCCAAGGTTGTTTCGCTCGACCAGTTCCGGAAGAAATAGATGGGCCAGGGGCGCGGGATCTTTCCTGGCCTGTTGCTCGCCGCCCTGATCCTTGGCCTGTGGCTAGGATCGCCCCATCCGGTCCGCGCCGCGTCCATCTTTGCCGACTGGACCGCCGTGGTCATCGCCGGCGACTATCACGCCCATTCCGGTGCCGAGAGCGAAGCCTTCGACAACGCCCGCCGCGATGTGGCCGCCCAACTGGGCAAGATAGGCTTTACCCCCGCCAATGTGGTGCAGTTCTCCACCCGGCCAGACCGCTATCCGCAACAAGCCCTGCGTATGGCGGCCATACCGATGATCCGCGCTGGCCTGCTGGAAACCGCCAGCAAGGCCAAGGGCGGCTGCCTAGTTTATTACAGTTCGCACGGCATACCGGGCGGACTGATCCTGACCACAGAACAGCAAGGCTATATTACGCCCGGTACCCTGAGGCAGATGATCGACACGGCCTGTCCGGGTCGGCCCAGTATCGTGGTGCTGTCGGCCTGTTTCTCCGGCGGCTTTATTCCGGGGCTTGAGCGCAACGACCGCATGATCTTCACCGCCGCGCGGCCCGATCGCACATCATTCGGCTGTGGTGAGAGCGACAAATACCCCTATTTCGACACCTGTTTCCTGGAGCAGGCCCCCGGTGCGCATGATTTCGTAAACCTGGCCCAGCGCACCACCGCCTGTATCGCCGCTAAGGAAATGGCGACCGGCGCAACTCCGCCATCAGAGCCTCAGCTGTGGATTGGTCCGGCGATCAAGCCCCTTCTACCGCTCTATGCCTTCCCGTCGGGCTGACCAGGCTCTATTACGGGTAGCATTCTCGTTGTTCGAAGGAAGCGTTAATTGCCGCCCCGACCTGC
>CANKEA010000165.1 GCA_947480815.1 Caulobacterales bacterium
GGACGGTTGCCGGGCGCAGCTTTAGCTCTCGCCTGATCGTGGGCACCGGAAAGTACAAGGACTACGCGCAGAACGCCGCTGCTGCTCGTGCCAGCGGGGCCCAGATCGTCACGGTGGCCTTGCGCCGCTTGAACCTTTCCGATCCCAGAAAGCCCATGCTCGCTGACTTCGTGCGGCAAGACGAGTTCACCTACCTACCCAACACCGCCGGTTGTTTTACCGGTGAGGAGGCCGTGCGCACCCTGCGCCTGGCCCGTGAGGCCGGCGGCTGGAGCCTCGTCAAGCTAGAGGTGCTGTCCAACGGTGTACACCTCTATCCCGATATGATTGAGACCCTGCGGGCGCTGGACATGCTGAAAAAGGATGGCTTCGACGTTATGGTCTACTGCACCGATGACGTGGTTATGGCCAAAAGGCTTGAGGATTCCGGTGCCGACGCCATCATGCCCGCTGCCGCCCCGATCGGCTCAGGCTTGGGCATTCAGAACCGCGTCAATATCCGGCTGATCATCGAACAGGCGACAGTTCCGGTGCTGGTCGACGCCGGGGTTGGCACGCCGTCTGATGCTGTTCTGGCCATGGAATTGGGCTGCGACGCGGTGCTGATGAATACAGCCATCGCCGGGGCCAAGGATCCAATCCGCATGGCAGTCGCCATGAAACATGCGGTGATAGCCGGGCGGGAAGGGTACCTAGCCGGGCGGATGCCGAAGCGAATGTACGCCGATCCGTCTTCGCCGATGGCTGGGCTGATCTAGGCCGCCTTGCTGCGCGCTTTCTGAATCGCGGCTTTCAGTGCTTCAATATCTGCGCCCGGCACCAGGATTTCACCGACTAAGAAGGCGGGCGTGCCTTCGATGCCGAGGTCCACGGCAAGCTGATGGTCGTCTTTGAGCTTCTGTGTCGCGGAGGCATCCGCTCCGGCAGCCTGCGCCTTAGCCAGGTCGCCCACGCCGCTGGCTTTGAGCAGCCGGGGGAGGGCGGTGTGGTTCATGGCCTTCTCGCTCATGAAGTTCTGATAGGCCTCGAGATAGCGACCCTGGCGGCCGGCCCCTATGGCGGCGCGGGCGGCAGCCTCGGACTCTGGGCCGAAGATCACGAAATCCTTAAACACAAAGCGGACGTCCGGGTTGGCCCTGATCAGCTTGACCACCTCGGGCGCAGCCAGTTTGCAGTAGCCGCACTGATAGTCGAAGAATTCCACCACCGTGATCTTGCCGGTCGGATTGACTACGAAGTCGCGTGGATCGCGCTCTAGCGCTGCCTTGTGGCTGCGAATTTTCGCGATTGCGGTCTGTTCGGCCTGGGCCTGTTTTTGCTGCTGCAGCTTGCCAATAGCCTGCTCGACCACCTCGGGGTGGGCCATGAGATAGGCCTGTACCTTTTCGCCGAATGCTGGATCGTCGGCGGCATGGGCGACGGGCTTTCCGCAGGCGGTCAGGCAGAGGGCCAGGGCGGCGATTGTGAAATGGCGCAGAATGGTCATCCAAAATCCTTGATCGTGTCGTTGCACGACGTCAACCGCGCTGGCCGCGGCCGCCTTGCTGCCGGGCGGCGGGTTCAGACACCATGACGATGTCGTTGGCGCGGCGCCATTCGGGCGTATCCTTGCCAAGCTTTTCCTGAGCCCGCTTGGCAAAAGTATAGGCTTCGCGCGCGGCACCCAGGTAGAAATATTCCTCCGCGGTGGCCAGTCGGGCCTGGCCGTCCTCACCCAGCTTGTCATAGGCGTTGGCCATTAGCCGCCATGCGACAGAATTGTCGTTTTCCTGGTTAAGGGCTAGTTTGAGTTGCTGGATTCCTTCCTGCGCCTTGGCCCGGTCCCCCAGTCCGATCAGGGTCTGACCTAGGTTTATACGCAGCAGCGGCGCCTTGGGTTTCAGGGCTACAGACTGGCGCTGCGGGGCCTCGGCCTCCTTTGGCCGACCGAACTCGAACAGGACCTGGCCCTTGAGCTCATAAAGATACGGGTTGTCGGGCTGTTGGGCGAGCAGGCCGTCGATAAGGCGCAGCGAATAGTCCGGCTGGCGGTTCTGGTAGTAGGCGATCGCGCGGGCGTAGCGCGCTGGGTAGCTCTGATCCTTTTCCTTGTAGTTGATAAGGGCCTGGGTCGGGTTGATGAACCCTTCCAACTTGGCCTTCATGATCTCGTGTTCTGCAATGGCCTGGGGCGTATCGATCGCATTGTAATGGGGTTGTTTTTCTATCCTTGAGCGCAGCAGGTCGATCCGCTCTGAGGATATCGGGTGGCTCTGAAAATAGGGGTAGCGGCGGGCCTGGCTGAACACCTCCTGGTAGCGGAAATTGTCGAAGAAATCGACGATGCCCTGTCCGCTCATGCCTGCGGCCTCAAGGAATCCGGCTCCGGCCTGATCGGCTCGGCCCTCCTGCTCGCGGCTGTAGCCCAGGGCACCGAGCGTGCCGAAATAGTTTGCGTTGCTCATCAGTACGGCCCCGGCCTCGCCCGCGCCGGCCAACATCGCCAGCACGCCCAAGCCCATGGTCAGCAGCATTGGCTTCAAGCCCGCGCGCATCATCTCCGCCGATCGGGCCGGATGGCCGCCGGCCATGTGTCCGGTTTCGTGGGCGATGACCCCCATCAACTCGTTGGGGTTTGAGGTCTGCAGGATCAGGCCCGTGTTGATGCCGATCTGCTGGCCCGAGGTGGTGAAGGCGTTGAGTTCCTTGTCGCCAACCAGCAGGAGCCGCACATCGCGCGGATCGTATCCGGCGACGCGGAAGATCGGATCAGCGTCTTTGTGCAGGATCTCCTCGATCTCGGTGTCGCGGATCAGTGACGGTTCACCACCGCCGCTACCCTGAGCCGAGATCGGAGATGTCCAGCTGATGCCTAGGCCGAGACTAAGCGCCGCCAAGCAAACGGTCGAGCGGCCGCGTGTGCGCTTTCGGGTGACTTGGGCGGTGTTTGCCGTCATCGCTCGACTCTCCAGGTCGTCGCCCTAAGTTCCCTGCGGGGCAGCCTAAACCTTGATCAGGTTTTGCGCCACCAACCAGAACGTGGCTTGGGCGGTGGGGCATTGATCTCGGCTGGATCAGGCCCGGCCATTGCTATGGGCACCGAGACGGCAGCCGGTTCTGGCGCAGAAGCTTCGACAGTTGCTGTTGCCGCCGGAGCCGCCTTCTTGGCGCGTGGCTTACGGGCTGGTTTATCGGCCGGGGCATCACTGATCGGTGCTGGCTCGGCGACGGCCTGTTCAACCCCCGCGACGTCCTGCGATTGAGCCGCGGGTTCCACAATCGCCGCTGGCGTGGTGACAACAGGTTCGGAGGCCTCGGGTGTTTCCACTCGGTTGCGCCCGCGTCCACCGCGACCACGGCCGGCCAGTTTGCGTGCATCGGCCTGGGGTGCAAGTTCGACCCAGATGTCCTGCGGCACGTCCGTATTCACGATCGGGGCAACATCGGTCGCGCTGACCTGTTGCGCGGCCGGTGCGGGCAGCGAGTCCCGCTGCTGACGCGGGCCACGGTCGCCACCGCCACGGCCTTGTTGTTCCAAAGCGGCGATATCGTGCCAGACGAAGGTGTCATCGCCAAAGGGGACGCGCGGGCGCATCCATTGGAAGTCTTCCGGTGGGCGTCCGTCTTCGCGATCCCCGCTATGGCGACCCCCGCGGCGTCCGCGGCGACGACGGCGATGGCTGTCCTCGCTGTCGTCGCCATCAATCGGCTGGGCGCCTTCCTCTCGGAAACTCTTCGGCTCTGCTGTCTTCGCGCCTTCAAGCGGTTCGCGGTCGTCACGGCGTCCACGGCGGCGTCGGCGGCGGCGGCCGCTCTCATCATCGCGACGCGGGTTGCTCACGCGCTCGCTGGCTTGATCTTCGTCTGCACTCTCGCGCTCTGCGGCGTCGTCTTCATCCTCGTCTTCGATGGACAGGTCCTCGACGAAATCGATGTCGTCATCGGCAGTGTTGGTCGTAGAGGCGTCCAGGGGCGCAATCAGGGCGTCAGCATGGCGGGCTTCCCCGGTAGCGGTGCGTTCGATTTCGTTTTCGGTCAGATGCAAACGAGCATCGATCATCACCGTGACGAAAAGGCCGTGACCCTGGTGTACGCGGGCCAAGTAGGCGCGCTTCTCATTCAGGATATAGAGGCCAACATCGGCATTGACCTTCAGGGTCACCTCGCCGCTACC
>CANKEA010000166.1 GCA_947480815.1 Caulobacterales bacterium
AGATTGCCGCGCTCGAACGTCCTATTCCGCGCGCTTGCGCCTCAGTACGAGGTGCCTTTCACCTGGCACCGGCTGCACACCGTCAGGGTCTGCGTTAACCGAATGCCGGCATAGAGTCCCTGCCGGTCGCCCACCTTTTCGCGCGCGGCGCTGATGGCGATAACCGTCTGGGAGGGCAAGGTGTACCCAATCGAGCCGGTGTAGCTTTCGTCTTTCTGGTCCGGCTCGGCTCCGCCCTTGGTCCACCGTTGAGCGGACGTAAGATCAAAGACCAAAGGTCCCGCCATGTACTCTGCAGACCCGCTCAGGAAATCTCGCGTCCGCCCGGCCACGCCCTGGAAGTTGTCGCGGCGCGTCGCCTCCATATAAAACCGCAATTGGTTGTAGCGACCGCCCAAGGTGTCGGCCACCGAGCCTTTCAACGGCACGGAAATGTCCCCACCGACCGTGGCCCATAATTCGCCGCGCTCCGCACCAAAGGTCTTGCCCCAGCGGATGGCGCTGACCTGGTAGTTCATGTGCGCCCAATTTCCCAACGGGTGGTTGAACACGTCGTAGGTCGCCATGACATTTTCGGGTAGTTTGGTATTGCCAACGCCGCCGTCCTTGTAATGGATCATGCCCTCGTTAAACGGGAAGCTCTGGTGCAGGAACGTGCGATCGACCATGAACGCCGATACTGAAATCTGCCGCCATCCACCGCTTTCATCGTCGAGCACGCGGATTTTCTCCACGCCCACCATTTCGCTAGGCTCGTATCCCTCTTCCGGTTCCTCGATGAAATCGGTCGCGTAGGGCCCGGGCAGCAAGGCATAGGCGCGGCCAAAGTCCTGCACGAACTTGCCCACCCGCCAGTCACCATAGCGGATATAGAGCTCCTTCATCTTGCCGCCCTCGCGGCGGTCGCCGCCACGGTTGATGAAGAGGTCCTTGTTCGGATTGCTAGCGGCAAGGGGCTCACGCGGCTTGAACTGAAACAGTCCGTCCACAGACAGCGCATCATTGAATTCGACCAACAGGGTCGTGTCACTCCAGAACACCGGGCCCGGGCCACGACCCGGGCCTTTCTTGGCGTTCATCTGCACGTATTCTAGACTCGCAAGCGTGTCGAAACTGATTTTCGGCCACACGCCGACTTCTACGCCAGTCTCAGCATAGGCCTGCGGACCCTGCTGCATCGCTCGCGCCTGAGCCGGGTTGCTACCCATCGGCGGAGAGGGCTGTGTCTGAGCAAAAGCCTGTGGCACGCCAAGGATAGCAGCGAACGAAATTCCGGCCAAAAAGGCTGAAAGCGCCTTGGTACGCGTATCAGTGCGAGACATGCGCGGCCGCCCCACTTTTGCTTTCTGCGGCATGCTGACCGTCATTCATGGCCATTTTGGAATGATCCATAGTGCCCATATCCATCGGCCCATCCGGCATTGGCCCGACCTTGGGGTCATAGACCTCCATCTGCGCCATCATGCCTTTGTCCTCATGCTCGAGGATGTGGCAGTGGAACATGAACCGGCCAATGATCGTTGGGTCGGTGAAGGCGATGCGGATCTTCACCTCCCCGTGGATCGGCACATTGATGGTGTCCAAAAGCCCGTCAAATGGCAGGGGTTTGCCGTTCTCGCTGATGACCTGAAACGCCACCTGGTGAATGTGGAAGATGTGCAGCTCATCCGAAGCATTGCGGATGGTCCATTCCTCCACGTTCCCGAGCGGCACCTTCACGTCGACGCGGTCATGGTCGAACACCACGTGATTGATGAAGAACAGCCCGGTTACTGGATCTTCAGAGAAGGCAACCAGACGCTCTGCATCGATCTTATCACCCGAGATCGGGCCAGCGGAGTGGGTTGCGATAACCAACGGCGCCAAGGGCGCGGGCGGCGGCTTCGATGCATCCACCGCCGAGACGACCACGGCCATGTCTTGCGCCTGGAACATATCGCCGGCCGGCCCGGTCGCGGTTTTTTCGGCTACCAGCTTATAGGCACCGGCAGCCCCGCCCGTCACCAGAACATCGGCGCGTTGACCCGGTCCGAGAATGAGCTCTTTCGTTGTTTCCGGCTTGGATATGGGGTGAGCATCCCGACCAACCACGGTGAAGCTATGTCCGTCCAGAGCCAGTCTGAAATAGGTATTCGCGGTCTGGTCACTCAGACGCCATAGCTGGGTCTCGCCCGGGCGAATGTCGACACGCGGCATCAACTGACCGTTGATCGTCTTGATCGTATCGTTGAACGGCTTGGGCACACGATTGAGTTCGCCCGTCCCGCTCGGCGAAAATTCCTTCAGGGCGAAAATTCGCTCTTGCAGGGGCTTTGTGGCCGGAATTTCGTCCTGGAAACCCTCCACAATCAGCGTTCCGCTCAAGCCTCCCATCAACTGCCGCTCGGCGAAGCCGTGGCCGTGGGTATGGAACCAGTAGACCCCTGGCGGATGGTCCTTCGGGATCTTGATCTCATAGTCCCAGCTCTGGCCAGGCCCGACCATCTTCATAGAGTTGTCGCTGTGGCCCATCGGCGAGACTTCCAACCCGTGGAAGTGGATGTTGGTGGCCTGGGGCAGATGGTTGACCAGCCGCAGGTGCATCACGTCGCCGGGCTTGAGCCGCACGACCGGGCCGCCGTAAACGCCGTTATAGGTTGCACCTTTGATTTCGATCTTGCCCAGCTTGACGGCCGTTTCCTTGGCCTCAAGCGTAATATCGAGTTTTCCGCCTTCGCTGCGGTACTCTCGAGCAACGGTCAGCGGTTCGGCGGAGTCGCCAACGGGGCGCTGAGCCTTTGAGGGAAAAAGACTGTCGAACTGACCTGCGGTGGCACCTTGCGGCAAAAGCCCGACAAGCAGGGCGGCCAATGCGCCGGCCAGGGCCAGGCTCTTGACGTCTTTATTGCAACGACCAACGCGCCTTACGGTTCTGTTTGACATCACATCACGATCCCAATTTTGCCGCGTAGGCGGCGGATTCCGTCCGGCGGCAAGGTCCAGACGTCGAGGCATTATAGCCAGTCTAGGGTCTAATAGTAGGTGCAT
Organism: Caulobacterales bacterium; assembly: GCA_947480815.1. Taxonomy (GTDB): domain Bacteria; phylum Pseudomonadota; class Alphaproteobacteria; order Caulobacterales; family Caulobacteraceae; genus Caulobacter. The sequence goes on from CANKEA010000166.1 coordinate 3,028, forward strand.
AGTCGGTCGCCGACATCAAGTTTGAACAGGCACCTGGAGGCTAAACCACGCCTCACTGATCCAAACTTGGGCGTTCTTGCCAAATTGGCTATCCGCGGCGTGTGGCGGAATCGCGACCCTGCTGACGGGCATCGTCGGCGACCAGCCCTATGCCATACGATGACGCTTCAGGCGCGTTTTCGGGGCGCGCGTTTCCACCAAGCCTTTAGAAAGTGTACTTCGCACCGATGCGCAATGTTCGGGGCTCGACCACACGGGCGACCCTGCCCTCCGTCGGTGCAGAGTCGAATCCCGGGATATAGGACTCGTAGAAATAGGTGATGTCCTTGTCCTTGCTGTCGAGCAGGTTCAGGAGTTCGCCATACAGCTGAACATGGGGCATTTTATAAGCAACTCGGGCATTCCAAATCATACTGCCTGGGTCGCGTTGGGAGTTGTCCTCGATCAGAGGCGAGGGTCCCAGACGCCGTAACCGTACGCTGGCTTCCCATTTGTCGAGCACCGCTGAAACGCCAGCCGAGGCTGCGCTTTCGAACGCATTGGGAATATGGTCGCCGTTGTCATATCGGGAATTGCTGGCGGTGTAGCTAGCGTCGATCGCCAGCCACTCGCGGGGGCGCCAGAAGCCGACCAGCTCATAGCCATGGCGCGTGCTGGCACCGGTTGGCTCGACAGCGTTGGAGTCTCCAACAAATTTCAGCTCGCTACCGACATCGAGTTTCCAGTAGGTCGCCGTCACGTTAAAGTCACTGATCTGGTAGCGCACGCCAGCTTCCGAACCCGTTCCCGCAACGAGCAACGGGATTGGGCTGGTTTTATAGACCGTGCCACGCACATCGTTGGAGTGGAAACCCCGGCCCCAATTGGCATAGACTTCCAGGCTGTTGGAAATCTTGTAGGCCGCACCCACCGTCGGAGAGACGATGGAGCCGCTGGAGCTTCCCGTGCCCAAGGCGGCGGCCTCGGGGTTCAAGGCCCCGATCGTCGCGGTATAGTAGTCGGCCCGCATCCCGCCGTTGAGGCGAAGTCCATCGAAAGGCCGCCACCTCGCCTCGCTGTAGACTGAGGCAGAGCCCTCTTTCACCGTGTAGAACCC
>CANKEA010000167.1 GCA_947480815.1 Caulobacterales bacterium
GCATCGACGCTGACGCCGGGACCATCGAGCTGGAGGTCGATCCGATTGAGCTAGAAAAACGCCGCAGTCACTGGACGCCGCGCGAAACCAATTACAACAGCGGCGCGATCTGGAAATTCGCGCAGTTGGTGGGCCCCGCTCACCTCGGTGCGGTGACCAACCCCGGTTTCTCTGGCGAGACGCACGTCTACGCGGATTTGTAACGGCTAGGTTGCGCCGCGCGCCCATGCGAAAGCCGGGGCAGCGGTTCCGCGCGTGCGGGAAATCGATGGCCGGTTGCTAAAACGGCAGTTCGGAATCCTCGTCGCCGTCCTCGTCCACATCCTCCGCATAGCCGGCCACCGACGCAGCGGCTGCGACGACCGGTCTGGATTTTCGCAGGATGGCCTCAGTGCGCGCCATCCAGCTATTGGCTTGGGCGATGGCCTCGCTGGGCGAGGGGGCGACACCGCGCAACGGGTCGGTGTGGGTCCAGAGGTCGAGGGCGAAGTCGGGATGGCGCGGGTCGTCGAAAATCAGCCGCAGCACCACACTGTCGCGGGCCCCGCCGGCAGGGTCGAGCACCTGGCTTGGCTCGCCGCGCAAGGCTGAGCCGACAATCTGCCCATCGACTAGCAGCTCGGCACCGGCCAGTTCGTCGAGGCGGTAAATCAGGCACCAGGCACCGTTGTTCCAGCACACCGCCAGCAAGGCGCTGTCGAACGCCACACCCACGCCTCGGCCACTGGCTGGAGAGAGCAGCATGGTATCCGGTCGGGTCTTTATGACACGCTGCATGGCGCGCCGCATTTGCCGCAGCGGGTCCATGATCCAGATCGCCGCACTGCCCAGGAGGGTTATGCCCGCGCCCGCCAGGGCTAGCCAAAGCATCAGGCGGGCGGCTTCGCTCACAGATTGAGCTCCACCTCGACGGGCACGTGGTCGGACGGCTTTTCCTTGTCGCGCTCGTCCTTGTGGATCGTCACGCCGACCATGCGGTCAGCGGCCTGCGGCGACAGCAGCAGGTGGTCGATTCGAATGCCATGGTTCCGCTGCCAGGCACCGGCCTGATAGTCCCAGAACGTATAGCCGCCGGGCGCGCCGTCAGCGGCCATGTAGGCGTCGGTCAGACCCAGGGTCTTGAGCGCGCGAAAGGCGTTGCGACTTTCGGGCTGAAACAGGGCGTCGCTCAGCCAAGCATCAGGTTTGTCGGCGTCTTCTGGCTCGGGGATCACATTGTAATCGCCGCACAGGACCAGCCGCTCTTCCAGTTTCAGCAGGTCACTGGCGTGCGCGCGCAGGCGCTTCATCCAGGCGTGCTTGTAGGCGAACTTCTCAGTGCCGATCGGATTGCCGTTGGGCAGGTATAGGCCGCCTACCCGCACGGGCGTGGTGCCGCCGGTTACCGCTTCGATATAGCGGGCATGGTCGTCAGAATCGGGCCAGCCGTCCGAGCCGGGCAGGCCTTTGCGCAAATCTTCCAGCGGAGTCTTCGAGAGCATGGCCACGCCGTTGTAGGTCTTCTGGCCGTGGACAGCGACATTGTAGCCTAGGCGCTCGAACGCCTCGGTGGGGAACTTCTCGTCGATGCACTTGATCTCTTGCAGGCAGGCGACGTCTGGAGACGCGGCCTCAAACCAGGCCAGCACCAGCTCCAGCCGAGCGTTGATTGAGTTTACGTTCCAGGTGGCGATACGCATTGTCGTTCCGGTTAAGGGTTCAAGAGGCTAGGAGCGATAATCTCTCGCCTCAAGCCGCCTCTTTCCTTTTGCGCGGCGCTGTGCAGCTTGGCCGTCCAGCACCATTGAAGGCTGTCGCCTAGATTGAAAAGCTGACACCGCAGCCGCAACTGGTGCGGGCGTTGGGGTTCTTGACCCGGAACTCCGCCCCGGCCAGTTCATCGACGAAATCAATTTCAGACCCTGCCAACAGGGCCACCGACACGTCGTCAACGACCGCAAAGGCACCGTCCCGCTCAATTTGATGATCGTCGGGTTCGGGAGCCTCAACCAGGTCAAAGCGATACTGGAAGCCGGAACAGCCGCCACCGTCTACGGCGACGCGTAGCATGATGGGTTTGCCTTGCGCCGCCGACAGGGCGTGCAGCCGCGCGGCAGCGTTGGGGGTCAACGAAAGCGGGGGAGGGCGCATTGGTTTTACGAAAGTTTCCATCTTAGTCTTATATGAGGGCTCTTGGGCCGATCGCAAAGGCCTGTAGAACAGGTTGGTCATGAACCACGTCCGTGCATTCTACGCTGAAGATCCCGCGAAATCTCGTGGACGGCACTTTCCGGAAGACGCGAGCTCCACGCGCACGCCGTTTGCGCGCGACCGCGACCGCATCATTCACACCTCGGCCTTCCGCCGCTTGAAAGAAAAGACCCAGGTCTTTGTGGCGCATGAGGGCGATCAGTTCCGAACCCGTCTGACTCACAGCCTGGAAGTGGCGCAAATCGCACGCTCGCTGGCGGTGGCCATGGGGCTCGATTCGGACCTGGCTGAGACCATCGCCCTGGCACACGATCTGGGCCACCCGCCGTTCGGCCATGCCGGCGAGGACGAACTCGCCATCCAAATGGAGCCATTCGGTGGCTTTGATCACAATGTGCAGACCTTTCGCGTCATCACAGAGCTAGAGCACCGCTATCCCGATTTCATCGGCCTAAACCTGACGTGGGAAACGCTGGAAGGGGTGGTCAAGCACAACGGGCCGGTAAGCTCGCAGCTTCGCAAGCCTTCCTGGCAGGCAATCGTCGACTATGACGCGGCCTATCCGCTGGAACTCGGCGGCTGGGCCGGGGCCGAGGCGCAGGTCGCGGCAATCAGTGACGACATCGCCTACAACAACCACGACGTCGATGACGGGGTAGAGGCAGGAATCTTCACCCTCGATGACCTGATGGACGTCGCCCTGATCGGCCCGATTCTGCGCGGGGTGCGGGCCGAGCGTCCCGAGTTGTCTGCGCGCCTTGTGCGCTTGGAATCCGTGCGCCGGATGATTGGGGCCATGGTCAATGACGTGATCGCCGAGACTGGGCGACGCGTGGCCGTCAGCGGGGTGGCCATCCCGGAAGACGTGCGCACCTTAGGCTCGGGCCTGGTGGCTTTCTCACGACCAATGCTGGCCGATCTGAGCCAGTTGCGCCTGTTCCTCACCGAGCGAATGTATCGTCACTGGAAGGTCAACCGCACCCGCAGCCAGGCCCGGCGACTGCTGGCTGAAATGTTCGCTCTTTTCATGGCCCAACCCGATGTGCTGCCGCCTGAATGGTCGATTCGCGCCCAGTCTGACGGCGAACAAGGCCGTGCGCGCACCGTGTGCGACTATATCGCCGGCATGACCGACCGCTTTGCTATCGAGGAACATCGTCGGCTGTTCGTGCTGGGAAGCTGACCGTCCTCCCCAAGGATAAATTGTCCCCCTCGAGCGCGCTCGGGTGCGGGTTTGTAAGGTTTTTGCCGCTGAAATCTCGGCGCGCTGAATCCTAGGGACAATTCCTAGAGTGACAGCATGGTGGCCGCGGGTGCTGTCTTGATCCTGGGGACGAATCACGCCTGCCGTGTTGTTCAGGCGGTCCTGGCGGGTGGAAACCCATTAGAATGGTGTTGCGGAGTGATTCGTCTTTCACGCCGTGAACGGGTGAGGAGCCTGGCGATGAATGAGCCCCCGCGCGGAACCTATACGCCGCAAAACGACCCGCCGCTGTCGTTTGACGCCCGCGCCCCAGTGCGCGGCTCGCGCCCGGTGCCCATGACTCTGATCGTCAGCGCGGTGATCCTGGTCACCTTGATCGTGGCCATTTTCCTGATTTATCGCGGCGGTGTGCGCGGCGCGGGGGATGCGCCCCAGCCGGTCGGCCAGGTGGTCGGCGCTATGAAGGGTGCTGCTCCTCCAGAGAACCGGTCTTCCGATCCGGCTGCCGGTCTGCAGATCTATCGCGGTGACGCCGGTGCCTCGGCACCAACCACTTTTGCGCCGCCGCCCGAAACCCCGGCTACTCGCCCCCCGCCGTCTGTTGCCGCCGCCGATCCTATCGGTGCGGCGCTTGAAAACGCTGAAGCCGCATCGGCCAAGCCAGCGCCCTTTGTGGTGGCGGCCAAGCCCGTGACAGCTGCGCCAGTCCTCGCGCCTGTGAAGGCCGC
>CANKEA010000168.1 GCA_947480815.1 Caulobacterales bacterium
ACCTCTACCGCGCCCGCGCGGCGGCCCTATCCATGATCCCCACATCGACCGGCGCGGCCAAGGCGCTGGGGCTGGTGTTGCCCGAACTGTTGGGCAAGCTGGACGGCAGCTCGATCCGCGTACCGACCCCAAACGTGTCGGTCGTCGACCTCAAGGTCGTGGCCAGCCGGAATGTGACTGTCGAAGAAATCAATGCCGCGCTGATGGCCGCCGCCGATGGCCCAATGAAGGGCGTTCTGGCCTACACCACAGAGCCGCTGGTCTCGACAGACCTCAACCACGTCGACGCCAGCTCGACGGCCGCCCTGCCCCAGACCCAGGTGGTCGATGGCAAGCTGGCCCGGGTGCTGAGCTGGTACGACAACGAGTGGGGCTTCTCGACCCGCATGGCCGACACGGCTCTGGCCATGGCGAAGTTCCTTTAAAAATGACTTTCCGCGACCTCGGACAAGCCAATATCAAGGGCCAGCGCGTCCTGGTCCGGGTGGACTTCAACGTGCCGATGGAAGGCGGACGGATCAGCGACGACACACGTCTGCGCGTCGCCCTACCAACGATACGGTTCCTCTCGACCCAAGGTGCCAAGGTCGTGCTGATCGCGCACTTCGATCGGCCCAGGGGCAAGCGAGTGGCGGAGATGAGTCTGGCACCCCTCGTTGCGCCGCTTTCGACCCTGCTGGATCAGCCGGTATATTTTGCGGGTGACTGTATCGGCCCGGCTGCCGCAAAGGTGGTGGGGGCGCTGGAGGATGGCGGCGTCGCCATGCTCGAAAACCTGCGTTTCCACGCCGGTGAGGAAAAGAACGATCCCGCCTTCATCGAAGCCCTAGCGGCCAACGGCGACATCTTCGTCAACGACGCCTTCAGCGCCGCACACCGCGCCCACGCCTCAACCGAGGGGCTAGCGCGCAAGCTTCCCGCCTATCCCGGCCTGTCCATGCAGCGAGAGCTTGAGGCGTTGGATAGCGCCCTTGGCAATCCTCAGCGCCCTGTGATCGGTATCGTCGGCGGCTCCAAAGTTTCGACCAAGCTGGACCTACTGAAAAATCTCGTCACCCGCCTGGACAAGCTGGCCATCGGCGGTGGGATGGCCAACACCTTCCTTTACGCCCAGGGGCACGACGTCGGAGCCTCCTACTGTGAGAAGGATCTGGCCGAGACGGCGCGCGAGATTATTCGTCTGGCCGGACGCAACAACTGCAAGCTCTTCCTACCGCTGGATATCGTGGTGGCCGAACGTCTTGGCCCCGGCGCCGCCGCCCGCGTGCGCGGCCTGGGCGTGGTCGACGACGACGAGCGAATTCTGGACGCTGGCCCCGAGACTGTGGCGCGGCTCAAGCGCGCCATGGAAAACTCCAAGACCCTGGTCTGGAACGGCCCGCTCGGCGTTTTCGAGGTGCCGCCCTTCGACACAGCGACCGTAGACTGTGCGCGCCATGCGGCCGATTTAGTCGAAGCCGGCAAGCTCGTGGCCGTGGCTGGCGGCGGCGACACTGTGGCCGCGCTCAATCATGCCAGGGTCGTAGACCGCTTCAGCTTTGTCTCCACAGCGGGTGGTGCCTTCCTCGAATGGATGGAAGGCAAGGCCCTGCCGGGCGTAGCGTGTCTGGAGAGTTGACGCCGTGGCGGAGTTCCTGAACCATCCCGTGAATGCGCCGCTCGCCGATGCCATCGGGGCAATACTGCTGATGGGGATGGCTCTGCTCTCGTGGAGAGAGTTCCGCAGCATTCGCGGCCCGATAAAGCGACGCAAGGCGCATAAGCGCGAGGACCATCCCGGCCAATGGACCGAGTAGCGAAAATCGGCGGGCCAATGCTAGAAACAGCCTTCTTGGCTTTTAGATTCGGGGCGAATTGAAATGGCGCGCATCACCCTTCGTCAGCTGCTCGATCATGCCGCTGAGAACGACTACGGCCTGCCGGCTTACAACATCAACAATATGGAGCAGGGCCTCGCGATCATGGAGGCCGCCGACGAACTTGACGCGCCGGTGATCATCCAGGCCAGCCGCGGTGCGCGCGCCTATGCCAACGACATCATGCTGACGCGCCTGATCGACGCCTTGGTTGAGATCTATCCGCACATTCCGGTCTGCATGCACCAGGACCACGGCAACAGCCCCGCCACCTGCGCTACCGCCATTCAGTACGGCTTCACCAGCGTGATGATGGACGGCAGCCTGATGGCCGATGGCAAGAGCCCGGCCTCCTACGATTACAACGTCGATGTCACCCGCCAGGTGGTCGACATGGCCCATGCCTGCGGCGTGTCCGTCGAGGGCGAGCTCGGCGTGCTCGGCAGCCTGGAAACCGGCATGGGTGAGAAGGAAGACGGTCATGGCTTCGAAGGCAAACTTGACCACAGCCAGCTGCTAACCGACCCGGATCAGGCCGTCGATTTTGTCGAGCGTACCCAGGTCGATGCCCTGGCGATTGCCATGGGTACAAGCCACGGAGCCTACAAGTTCAGCCGCAAACCCGATGGGGCCGTTCTGGTCATGAACGTCATCGAGGACATTCACCGCAGGCTGCCAAATACCCACCTGGTGATGCATGGCTCTTCATCCGTGCCACAAGATCTGCAGGACATCATCAACCAGTACGGCGGCCAGATGCCTCAAACCTGGGGCGTGCCGGTCGAGGAAATCCAGCGCGGCATCAAGCACGGCGTGCGCAAGATCAACATCGACACCGACAACCGCATGGCCATTACGGGCGCCATTCGTAAGGTTTTTGCCGAGAAGCCCGGCGAGTTCGATCCCCGTGCCTACCTCAAGCCTGCGAAAGAAGCGATGAAAGCCGTATGCAAGCAGCGCTTCGTCGAATTCGGTGCCGCCGGCCACGCCAGCACCATCCGCGCCGTCCACACCAGTATGATTGCCAAGCGCTATGCCTCTGGCGAACTCGATCCGAAGATCACGGGCGCGGTCGGGGCGGCGGCGGAATAGGGGCCCAGCCCCGCCGACATAGATCGTCGGGTAATCGGCCGAAAACCTAGCCCTGAGCGGCCTTCAGACGCGCCTCGATCACCGGATGCAGTTCCATATTGGCCGCCAGGATTGAGCCGGTATCAAGCGGATTGGCGTCCGGATTGTCGATTTCGGAAACCTTGCCGCCAGCTTCGGTGACCAGCAACATGCCGGCCGCGATGTCCCAGGCCTTGAGGTCACGCTCCCAATAGCCATCGAACCGGCCGGCGGCGACAAAGGCCAAGTCGAGCGCTGCGGAGCCGAAACGGCGCACCCCGGCAACACGCTGGCTCATCTGATGCAGTTCCTTGAGGAACTTGGCATGCTGGCCGTGGCCCAGAAACGGGATGCCGGTGGCAAGGACGGCGTCTTCCATCCGCGAACGGCCAGCCACCCGCAAGCGCTTTTCATTATTGAGATAGGCACCCTTGCCACGCTCGGCCCAATACAGATCCTGCGATACGGGATTGTAGACTAGGCCCGCAACCAGCGTTCCCTCGCGCTCGAGGGCAATGCTGACCGCGAAATGTGGCAAGGCATGCAGGAAGTTTGTGGTGCCATCGAGCGGATCGACAATCCAGCGGTGGCTCTTGTCGGTACCCTCGATCAGGCCGCGCTCCTCGCCCAGGAAGCCATAGCCCGGGCGGGCCTTTTCCAGCGCCTCAAAGACGACCTGCTCGGCCTTGATATCGGCGGCGCTGACGAAATCAGCCAGCCCCTTCTTGGAGACCTGCAGCTCATTCAGCTCGCCGAAATCGCGTATGAGTCCCTTGCCGGCCTTTCGGGCCGCCTCGATCATCACATTTACTAGGGCGCTGGGAGTGGCCAAGGCGGGTCGTCCTTATTCGGGGGCGAACCTCTAGGGCTAGGACCTTATGAACGCAAGGCGACGCCGGCGCGCATGGCACGGTTGAAATCGGCCACAGCCTGGCCAGGGCCGGCCGGATAGGCCCACACGCCCGCGCTGACCGCGAGGAAATCAGCCCCCGCCTGGGCAAGGTCTGAGGCAGTCTCAACCGTGATGCCGCCGATAGCAACGCAGGGCGTCTGCATGCTTTCCTGCCAGATGCTGAGCAAATCCGGATCAGCGCGAGCGGATGCATCCTTGGTCGCGGTGGGAAAGAAGGCCCCG
>CANKEA010000169.1 GCA_947480815.1 Caulobacterales bacterium
GACGTCTTGATGGAGCGTCAGCTCTCCACCGGCGAGATCGCCGGCGCTGTAATCCTGCTGGTGCGCCACGGGAAGGTTGTGCTGTTCAAGCCCTATGGCCTGCGCGATCTGATCGATCCCATACCGATGCGTCGGGACGACATTTTTCGAATTCGCTCCCAGACCAAGCCCGTCACTGCCTTGGCGATGATGATGCTTTACGAGCAAGGCCTATGGAAACTGGATGACCCGGTGACGAAGTTCGTTCCGGAGTTTTCTAACCTGCGTGTTGCCAACGGTGTGGACGCTGAAGGCAAGCTAATGCTCGCGCCGTTGAGCAGACCGCCGACCATGCGCGAACTCATGACCCACACGGCCGGATTCGCCTATGGCCTGGCCCCCGATGGCGTCGCTGATAAGGCCTATTTCGACGCCAGGGTACTGACCTCGACCAATTCCCAGGCGATGTTGACCAAGATCGCCGGTCTACCGATGATCTCACAGCCGGGCGCACGCTGGTATTACAGCGTCGCCGCCGACATTAAGGGCGCAATCGTCGAGAAACTGAGTGGCATGTCCCTGGCACAGTTCATGGCTGAGCGCATTTTCACGCCGCTGGGAATGGTCGATACTGCCTTCTATGTGGCGCCGGAGAAGGCACCGCGCCCGGGCTGCGTCCGGCGGTGGTGGATTGATGTCAACGGCTCAGGATTATGGCCGGTTCTGCCAGATGATCCTTGGCGGTGGCGCGTTGGATGGCGTGCGGCTGCTCAAGCCTGAGACCGTGGCCATGATGCGACAGAACCACTTGGCCGAGACCTTTATGGTCACCTCGAATGGCACGCGCGCCTCGCCACTGGGAACCGGGATCGGCTTTGGCCTGTGCTGGGCAGTGTGGTTCGATCCCGCCGCCAGGGGGGCACCGGTGGGGGCTGGCACGATCAGCTGGGGTGGGTCAGGAAGCTGGTTTTGGATCGATCCGAAGAACGATCTCTATTTTGTCGGCATGATCCAGCGACTAGGCGGAACCGGAGGCGGCATGGATGCGGCCACGCGCTCAATCACATATCAGGCCTTGGTCGATCCAAAGAAATAGGGCCCATGGGTCGATGTGTTAGGGCCTTCGCCGGGGCCCTGTGCGGGCGGCTCGGGCGAGCCAGCAAGATCGCGGTTTGAAATCAGAGCCCAACCGCCAGGACGCAGCACCTCAAGAGGCGAGAAGTGCGCCTTGTAGGCCATCTTGTCGCTGCCACGCACCCAATAGCCGAGATAGACGTAGGGCAGACGCATGGCTTGCGCCTGTGGCAGATGGTCCAGGATCATGAATGACCCCAGGCTCCGCTTCGCCAGGGTTGGATCATAGAAGCTGTAGACCAGAGAAAGACCATCATGGAGCGCGTCTACAAGCACGCAGGCGATCAGGTTGCCTGGACCATTATCGCGCGAGCGTCGGCGGTATTCGATCATGTGGGTACGGACTGAGGTATCCTCGACCATGGCCACATAGTCAGGCAAGGTCATGTCGGCCATGCCGCCGGAGGCGTGACGGGTGGTCAGGTATACGCGCAGGAGTTCGAACTGCTCGGATGTAGCTTCAGCCTCGACCACATGGCGCTCCAGGTCGGCATTACGGGCCAGAATGCGTCGCTCGGAGCGGGAAAAACGATAGTCGTTGACCGGTAGGCGCACCGACTGGCACGCGCGGCACGTTTCACAGGCTGGGCGGTAGGCAATGTTCTGGGAGCGACGGAAGCCCACTTGGGTGAGGCTGTCGTTAACCGCCGCGCCATCCAAAAGCGGCAGGTGGGCGAAAATCTTTCGCTCCACGCGGCCGGGCAAATAGGGGCAAGGCGTTGGTGCAGTAAGAAAGAACCGGAGCTTTCGCTGCGGATGATGGTGAGTCACGGTCGCAGTGAGCCTTTCAAAGCGCGGGGGTGGCTGACGCGATTAGCTGCCAACTCTTGTTCCCGCGCAAGGGCCTCAACACAGTGATTTAGGGAGTTTGCCTAAAGTGAGTGATCAGCCACATCAGCAGGAAGAAGGCCGCCATTGCGGTCACGAAGTCGGCATAGGCCACCTTCTAGGCACCGCCGGGGATCTTCTTGACCTTCTTACTTAATAAGGATCGGCGCATCGCCCATCGACGCTATGCAGTATAGCTATTGTAATGCGCTGTTAACCTTGTCAGCAACGTCGCTTTTTCGGGTTAAGATCGTATTGCTGCCGGGGCCGCTGGGCCGCGTTTTAGGAGGGATTGCAGATGAAAATCGCCTTTATTGGCCTTGGCGTGATGGGCTTTCCGATGGCCGGGCACCTCGCCACCGCTGGGCACAAGGTAACGGTTTTCAACCGTACCCACGCCAAGGCGCTGCAATGGGCCGATAAGCATGCTGGAACGGCATGCGATTCTGTCGCCAGTGCTGCGGCCGGGGCTGAGCTGGTCTGCCTCTGCGTTGGTGCCGACAACGATGTTCGCGCGGTTGCACAGGCCTCTCTGCAGGCGATGTTGCCAGGCGGCGTGATGGTGGACCACACCACGGCTTCGGCTGTGGTTGCGCGTGAGATGGCGGCCCTGGCCCTTTCTGGCGGGCGCTCCTTCATCGACGCGCCCGTATCAGGTGGTCAGGCGGGTGCCGAGAGCGGCCAGTTGACCGTGATGGCCGGCGGCGATGCGGCGGCGCTAGAGCGTATGCGGCCAGTGCTCGACGTCTATTCCAAGGCCATTACCCGCATTGGCGACAGTGGGGCGGGGCAGCTGGCCAAGATGGTCAATCAGATTTGTATTGCAGGTGTCGTCCAGGGGCTGGCCGAAGGTTTGAGCTTTGCCAAACACGCCGGCATCGATCCGGCGCTGGTCTTGCACGCCATCAGTCAAGGCGCGGCGGGCTCATGGCAGATGAGCAATCGCTGGCCGACAATGGCCGACGGCAAGTTCGACTTTGGCTTTGCGGTCGACTGGATGCGCAAGGATCTGGGGCTCGCTATGGATGAGGCGGGACGCAACGGTGCGGTGCTGGAGATGACCGCGCTGGTGGACCGGTTCTACAGTGAGGTGCAGGTCATGGGTGGGAACCGCTGGGATACCTCAAGTTTGGTGGCGCGGCTGCCGTAAAGACGCGCGCTATCTCGGACGCCGCGAATTCAGGCGAAAAAAGCGTCGCCGCTGGGTCCCAGGCACGGAAAGAGCCTGGGACAGCTTAGGAGGCTGCTGTTACGCCCCTAGCAGCTTTGCCGCCCGTTCAGCGAAATAGGTGATGGTGCCGGCACCGGCCCGTTTGAAGGCCATCAGGGTTTCCAGGATGGCGCGTTCCTCGTCGATCCAGCCGTTCTGTGCCGCCGCCATCAGCATGGCGTACTCGCCACTGACCTGGAAGGCGTAGGTCGGCATATGGAACGTTTCAACCAGGCGCTGAATTATATCGAGGTAGGGCAGGCCCGGCTTTACCATGATCATATCGGCACCCTCTGCGATATCGAGGGCGACCTCGCGGAGGGCTTCGTCGCTATTGGCGGGGTCCATCTGGTAGGTTTTCTTGTCGCCTTGACCGCCGGCGAGCTTGGCGCTGCCAATCGCCTCGCGATAAGGGCCGTAGAAGGCCGAGGCGTATTTTGCGGCGTAGGACATAATCATAACATTTTGATTTCCTGAATCTTCTAGCGCGGACCTGATCGCGCCGACGCGGCCATCCATCATATCCGACGGGGCCAGAATGTCGGCTCCGGCAGCGGCCTGCATAAGCCCCTGTGCGACCAGCAGTTCGATGGTTGGGTCGTTCAGAATGCGGCCGTTTTCAATCAGGCCGTCGTGGCCATGGTTGGTGTAGGGGTCCAGCGCCACGTCGCACATGATGCCTACGTCCGGCGCGGCGTCCTTCATGGCTTTGATACAGCGCGGGATCAGGCCGTCGGGGTCGCTGGCACCGCTGCCCCGGTCATCCTTCATTGCCCCATCGACATGCGGGAATATGGCGATGGCCGGAATGCCGAGGGCCTTGGCTTGCAAGGCTTTCTTGGCGGCTTCCGCCACCGACCAGCGCTCGACGCCGGGCAGGGAGGCTACGGGAACTAGCCCCTCTC
>CANKEA010000170.1 GCA_947480815.1 Caulobacterales bacterium
GAAGCCCTATCAAGTCAAGGGCTTATGGTACTATCCGCATAAACAGCCAGACTACGATGTGGTGGGTATTGCCTCGTGGTACGGCGAGGAGTTTCACAACCGCCAGACGTCGGACGGCGAGAGTTTCGACATGGACAGTCTATCTGCGGCCCACAAGACGCTGCCCCTGCCCAGTCTGGTTGAGGTGACTAACCTGGAGAACGGCCGGCAGATTACCCTTCGCGTTAACGATCGTGGGCCTTTTGTCGGTGATCGCATCATCGATCTGTCGCGCGCGGCCGCCGAACGGTTGGGATACCTTGATAAGGGCGTGACCAATGTGCGGGTTCGCTATATCGGCCCAGCACCGGCCGCCGGGGGGCCACGCCAGCAGATCGCCATAGGCAAACCGGCGCCGGTCATGGCGTCTTCGTTGTCCGAGCCAACGGCACAGCGGTTCGCCGTGCGCGGCACTGACCGGCTAGCCCAAACCGCCGGCTACCGCATTCAGGCCGGGGCCTTCTCCGACCTGAAAAATGCGCAGCATTGCGTTGAACAGCTGGCTTCAGCAGGGCCCGCCGTAATCGAGCCGGTCGAAGGTGCCGGTGGGACGGTTTATCGGGTGATCGTGGGTCTGGCACCGGATGAGCCCATGGCCTGGGCGCTGCGCGATCGCGTTGCTGCCTTGGGTTTCCGAGACGCCAGCATCATCAGGCCGTAGGGAACACTCGACAAACGCGCCGTTCCGTTCGATGGAATTGCTATGACGCGCGGTAGATTCATCAGTTTCGAAGGCGGGGAGGGGGCCGGCAAATCAACCCAAGCCCGGCGGCTTGCCGAACGGCTGATTGCTCGGGACCACAAGGTCAACCTGACGCGTGAGCCCGGTGGTACGGCGGGTGCGGAAAGTTTGCGCGGCCTGCTCGTCGAGGGCGAGACCGAACGCTGGTCACCGCTGAGTGAGGCGCTGCTGATGTATGCAGCACGGCGCGATCATATCGAGCGGCTGATCCGCCCTGGACTGGCGCGGGGCGAATGGATCGTCTGCGACCGCTTTGCTGATTCCAGCCGTGCCTATCAGGGTGCTGGTGGCGGCGTTGACCCCGGCTTCATCAGCGCCCTCGAAAAATGGGTGCTGGAAGATACCCGACCGGACCTGACCTTGATTTTCGACCTTCCGGCAGAGATTGGGTTGGAACGCGCCGGGCTGCGTGACGCGGCGGCCCAGGGTCGGTTCGAGGCTAAGGGATTGAAATTTCACCAGACACTGCGCACCGAATTCCTGGCCATCGCCAAGGCGTACCCCGAGCGCTGTGTGGTCATCGATGCCAGCCCCGGTCCTGATGCAGTGGAAGACCAGATCTGGGCGGCGGTCAGCACGCGGCTCGATCCGTGAGTGATCTAGCCCATCCACGCGACAGCTTCGCCCTGCTGGGGATGGAGGGGCCCGATCATGCTGTCGCCGATGCCCTGAACCGAGGCCGGCTGCACCACGCCTGGTTGCTCACCGGGCCTGAAGGCGTTGGCAAGGCTAGTTTCGCCTATCGTATAGCGCGCCGCCTATTGGGTGCCGCAGCCGATCCGGCGCTGGGGCTACTCGGATCGCAGTCGGGCCATCCTGTCAGCCGCCTAATCTCTGCACGTGCACATCCAGACCTGATGGTCCTGGAGAGAGCGGTGGAAGACGGTAAGGCGCGCAAATCTATTCCGGTGGACGAAGCGAGGGCGCTGCCCGGGTTCTTCTCGCAATCCCCAGCCTCGGGCCCCTATCGCGTGGCGATCATCGACGCGGCCGATGACCTGAATACAAACGCCGCCAATGCTGTGCTCAAAACCTTGGAGGAACCCCCCGCATGCGGCGTGCTGCTGCTGGTCAGCCATGCGCCGGGCCGGCTGCTGCCAACCCTGCGCTCGCGGTGCCGCACCCTGGCCTTCACAGGCCTTGAAGCGCGCGCGCTGGCCGACGACCTACAGGCGCGCCTGGGTCTAGACAGTGAGGATAGCCTACGCTTGGCGCATATGGCGCGCGGCGGGCTGGGTCGGGCCTTGCAACTGGCCAATATGGACGCCCTGGCGGCGGACGATACCGCGCGCGGGCTGCTGACGGGTTTGCCCAAGCTCGATGAGGCGGCGTTACTGGCCCTGGCCGATAGTTTCCGCGGGGCCGCAGGAGGTGTTCGGTTCGCCATGGTTTTCGAACGTCTGAACGACCAGATTCACGCCATGGCGTTGCGTGATAGCGCCGCTGGCCGAACGAATAGGCTGGACCGCTGGTCGCAGGTCTGGAGCAATTTGGCTGAGTTGGCGGCGGATACTGAGGCGCTCAATCTTGATCGCGCCGACGCACTTTGGACCGCCGTGGCCCAACTGCGTGCGGCAGCGGCCTGAATTACCGATGCTAATCGCCCGATGATCATAGATTCGCACGTCAACCTGCACGCGCCGCAGTTCGATCTAGATCGCGAAGCGGTGATTGATCGGGCGAGGGCGGCGGGCGTGGGCCTGATGCTGACCATCTGCGACAAGGTCAGCGCGTTCGAGGCCGTGCATGCCGTTGCCATGGGCAATCCAGACATCTGGGCAAGCGTGGGAACACACCCGCATGAAGCTAAGGAAAATCCAGAGCTTACTGCAGACGATTTAGTTCGGCTTTGCGCACGACCCAGGGTGGTCGGGATCGGTGAATGCGGCCTAGATTTTCACTACGATCTCAGCCCTCGCGAGATTCAGATCTCTGTTTTCAAGGTTCATATCGAGGCGGCTCGACGCAGCGGCATGCCCCTGATTGTGCATACCCGCGAAGCCGATGAGATTATGGGCAATATTCTGGAAACCGAATATGCTAAGGGCCCGTTTCGGATCCTGATGCATTGCTATACCAGCGGCGCTGAATTGGCCAAGCGAATGGCCGCCCTGGGGGCTTGGTTCTCGGTTTCCGGCATTGCCACCTTCAAGGCGGCTCAGGATGTGCGGGATATCGTCGGCGAAATGCCGGCCGACCGGATCATGGTGGAGACAGACTGCCCCTATCTGGCCCCTGTACCAATGCGGGGCCGGCGGAATGAGCCGGCCTATGTGGGCCATGTGCTAGCCGAACTGGCGCGCATCCGTGGCTGGACCTTGAGAGAGGCCGAGAGCCGCACCAGTACTGCGTTTTTTAACCTATTCGACCGGGTTCCGCGCCCATGAGCGGACGGCTGGATTTCACGATCCTGGGCTGTGGTTCGTCTGGCGGCGTGCCGCGTGCCGACGGAAACTGGGGCGACTGCGACCCGTCTGAGCCCCGGAACCGGCGCATGCGCTGCGCCCTCGTGGTGCGACGCGGGGAAGGAGAGTCTGCAACGACGGTTATGCTGGATACCTCGCCCGATTTTCGTGCGCAGTGCATTGCCGCCGACGTGCGGCACCTGGACGCCGTGCTCTATACCCACGACCACGCAGACCAGGTGCACGGCATTGATGATGCGAGGGCCTTCTTCCTGCATCAACGTCACCGCATTCCAGCCTGGATGGATGCAGCGACTAGCGCCAGCCTGAAACGGCGTTTTGGGTATATTTTCCAAGCCGAGGGCGGCTATTCGGCGATCATGGACGCCAAGCTAATTCCGCCGCATGGCGAAGCCTGGTCGGTTGCGGGTCCTGGTGGGAGCATCCCTGTGACGACGTTCGATCTGGAACACGGTGAAATCCGCTCCGTCGGCTATCGCCTCGGTGACGTGGCCTACACACCTGACGTGGGCCTTATTCCGGAGGCTAGCTTCGAGGCGCTAGCCGGTCTGGACATCTGGATTGTAGACGCGCTGCGCTGGACGGCGCATCCGAGCCACAGCCATGTCGAGCGAACCTTGCAATGGATCGCCAGGATTAGGCCGCGCTTGGCGGTTCTGACGAATATGCATATTGATATTGATTACAATGATATAGGACGAAAACTTCCGTCTGGCGTCGTTGCTGGGTATGACGGCATGCGCCTCTCCAGCCTTCTGGCCTGAAATACACAGTATATATTTCCGATAATATATCTTAGGCGCAATGTGGATCAAGGTTCAAGAGGAGCGTTGATCGAC
>CANKEA010000171.1 GCA_947480815.1 Caulobacterales bacterium
ACCCCCGCGGCAATCGCCGCCTTGGCGTCATCGGCTTCCTGAATGCCCTTGAGAATCAGGGTTCCGGGCCAGCGTGCCCTGATCCATTCAAGATCGTTCCAGGTTACGGTGGGGTCGAAGTTCTCGCGCACCCAGGCCCAGAAGTCGTTCAGACTGCGTGCGCCCGGATTGGCCTGGACCAGATTGCCCAGCACATGCGGCCTGCCATTTAGATGCGCATCCCAGAACCATGCCGGATGCGACAGGGCGTCAATCGCGCGAGCTACGGGCGCATGCAGTGATGGGCTGCCGCCAAAACCATTGCGGGCGTCGCGCCATCGACGGCCGGCCGTGGCCATGTCGACGGTCAACATCAGCACAGGGCAGCCCAGGTCGCGCGCCTGGCCGATCAGGGACTCCAGATAGCTACGGTCGCGAAACACATAGAGCTGGAACCACGGCGGAACGCCCGCCGCCTTGGTCACTTCCGCTAGGCCGCACATGCCCACGGTCGAGAGCGTATAGGGAATGCCCGCCGCCCTTGCCGCGCGTGCCGCCTGGGTTTCGCCACGGCGCGCGGTGTAGCCGGCCATGCCAATCGGGGCCATGGCCACGGGCATGCTCCAATCCCGGCCAAGCAGGCTCAGGCGTGTGTCGGGCGTGCCGACATCGCGCATCACCCGCTGGCGCAGCTTCAGATCGCGCAGGTCGCCCACATTGCGGTCGAGCGTGGTCTCGGTCATGGCCCCGCCGTCGATATAGTCGAACAGCAGGCGCGGCAGGCGTCTGCGGGCAGCCTCGCGGTGGTCCGGCACGCTGTCGGGGATCATACAAGTCTCCAGTCAAAGGCCCACAGCAAGGGTCCCGCCTCGGGGTAGAGCATGTTGTCCGCAGTCAGTGGCGGCCACCAAACCTGACGCTTTTCGATCAAGCGCGTCGCCGGCGTGGTTGTGCTTTGGCGCGCGGATCTTCTTCGAATAGGGCGGCAAGTTGTTCCACCAGCACCCCGCCGAGTTGTTCCACGTCCACAATGGTCACAGCCTTGCGGTAATAGCGGGTGACGTCGTGGCCGATGCCGATGGCCAGTAATTCGACGCTGCTGCGGGTCTCGATCTCCGAGATCACCGCGCGCAGGTGTCGCTCCAAATAGTGGCCTGAATTTACGCTCAGCGTGCTGTCGTCCACGGGCGCACCGTCGGAGATCACCATCAGGATACGGCGCTCTTCTGGCCGCACGGCCAGGCGGTAATGCGCCCATTGCAGAGCCTCACCGTCGATGTTTTCCTTCAGCAGGCCCTCGCGCATCATCAGGCCCAGGTTCTTGCGGGCGCGGCGCCAGGGCGCGTCGGCGCTCTTGTAGATGATGTGGCGCAGGTCGTTGAGCCGTCCAGGTGCAGCGGGATTGCCGATGCTGAGCCAGTCTTCGCGTGACTTACCACCTTTCCAGGCCTGGGTGGTGAAGCCCAGGATTTCCACCTTTACCCCGCAACGCTCCAGGGTGCGGGCTAGGATGTCTGCGCAGACGGCGGCCACCATGATCGGCCGCCCACGCATCGAGCCGGAATTGTCGATCAGCAAGGTCACAACCGTGTCGCGGAAGTTGGTTTCCTCCTCCTGCTTGAAGGAGAGCGGTGCTGTAGGGTCGATGATCACGCGGGTCAGCCGAGCCGCGTCAAGCATCCCTTCCTCAAGGTCGAAGGTCCAGGCGCGGGACTGTTGCGCCATCAGCCTGCGTTGCAATCGGTTGGCCAGGCGCGCGACGATGCTCGATAACGTCTCCAACTGCTGGTCGAGATAGGCGCGCAGGCGCGACAGCTCCTCGGGCTCGCAGAGGTCGTCGGCATCGACGATCTGGTCATGGGCCGTGGTGAAGGCCTTGTAAGGCGGCTCGACCGCGCCGTTATCGTTGATCTGCGGCCGTGCGGGCTTGGGGCCGTCTCCGGTGTCGGCGTCCTGCTCCTCTTTGCTGCTTTCGTCATGGCTGTCCGCCTCCACGGTCTCGTTGTCTTGGCCGTCGCTTTCCCGGGCGGTGCTTGGGTCGGCCTCAGGCTGGCTTGAGTCTTGATTCTGTTCGTTTTCCTGGTCTTTTTCCTGGTCGTCCTGATCCTCAGTCGACTCTTCCTGGGTTTCTTCCTCGGCCATGGTGCTGTCGAGATCGAGTTCGCGCAGGATGTTGCGGGCCAGGCGCGCGTAGGCGCGTTGGTTGTCTACCAAGCCTGCTAGGCGGTCTAGATCGGCACCGGCCTTGGCTTCGATTTCCTGGCGCCAGCGGTCAACCACATTGCGCACCGTTTCCGGCGGGGCGTCGCCGGTCAGGCGCTCGCGCACCATCAGGCCCAGGATCTCCGCCGGCATGGGTACGGACGGATCATAGGTCACATGCGCCAGGCCGCGCCGATCCAGGGCCGCCTCCAGGGCGTAAGACAGGTTACTGCGCACCCCCTGCATGGCGTTGGAGCCAATGGCTTCTATCCGGGCCTGTTCCATAGCCTCGAAGGCCGCGGCGGCGTCGCTGCCGTCGGGTCGATCCTTGGCAAGTTGAGCGGCGTCCTGGTGGGCGAGTTTGAGCGCCATGCGGTCCGCCAGACCGCGAAGCTGGGCGGCGTCCTTTGCGGAAATGTCGCGCGGCGGGAGGGGCAGACCGGCCCGGCCCTCGGTGAACCGGGGTCCATCGTTGGAAAACACCACCTCGAGGTTGGGAGCCTCGGCCAAGGACCGGGTCGCATGCACAAGGGCGCGCTTGAAGGCATCGTTGATCGGTTCGGGCTTTGCGACCATGGGCCATCCATAGCGCGGCCTGGACGGCGCGTTAAGCTGATTGGAACAGCCAAGCGCAATAGCGCGTTGATCTTTCGAGGCGATCTTGAGTGTGCGGGGGAAAAATCGGCTGAAAGCCTTTCAAGCCTCTGGGGATCAGACCACCGGTGCGCTAGGACCGGCGACGATGACCGCTCAGTCCGCCTCCGCAGTACCTCCGCCCACGGCCGGCACCTCAAGCCGTGGCGGGGCGTTGGATCTGCTGCGGTTCAGTGCCGCCATGCTGATCATGCTCTACCATTTTGGCAATGAGAGCCCGATCAAGCTCTACCATCTGAACCCGGTGTTCTCCCGCGGCTATATCGCCACCGATTTCTTCCTGATACTGTCAGGCTATGTGCTTGGTCGCGCCTACGGACCGGCGATCCAAAATGCCACGATGGGCTGGGGGCGTTTCTGGGTGCGGCGCGCCTCGCGGGTGTGGCCGGCGCATCTGATCATTATGGCGGCGTTCGGTCTCTACGTCTTTGTTCAGATGACCTGGTTCGGCGTGCCGGCCAATCCGGCGCGGTTCGCCTGGAGCGCGTTTGTTCAGCAAGCTCTGCTGATTCACGCCTGGTCACCGATCAATCCGCCCGCCGATGGCTGGAACCTGCCCAGCTGGTCGCTGTCCGCCCTGCTGTTCTGTTATGCGGCCTTTCCCTGGGCCTGGAAGGCCCTGGTACGGGTGCGACCTGCGGCGGTGCTGGTCATGATCGGACTGGCCGCCATCGTTGCGGGCGACAGTACGGCCCGCGCGCTCTATGATCGGCCGCTCTACGATCTCCCCTTTCAGCTTGGGGTGGTGCGGGGCGTACCGCTGTTCCTGCTTGGGATGTGTTTGGCCCAGGCTGTGGCGCTGGATTGGCCGTCGAAACGGGCCGCTCGTATATTGATGTGGGGCGGTCTGGTCGTGTTCTTTGGCTTGGCCGGGTCCGGACGGTTCGACTTCCTCACCATGGCCGCGATCGCTGCGGTGATCCTGGGCGCGGGGCGGCTGCCGGTAAAAAAGCCCGTTGCCCTATTCGAGACGGCGGCCCGCCTGTCGTTTGCCCTCTTCATCACCCATACGCTGGTCGGGGTATTGTATTGGGACCCAATTCACCTGCTGATCTCCAAGGTGCCCATCGGCATCGGCTTTCAGTGGGCGATGTGGGTGGCCGGGTTCCCCTTGGCGATCCTATGCGCCTTCGCCTTTGATAAATGGATCGATCAGCCGATCCAGGATTTCATCCAGCCGTATCT
>CANKEA010000172.1 GCA_947480815.1 Caulobacterales bacterium
ATCTGTGGCACCCTTCAGGCAGCTGTAAAGGCCGCCTATGCCGATGCCTGCACCAGCGGCGAGGACGAAGTGGTTTTACTCTCGCCCGCCTGTGCCTCGTTCGACCAGTATCCCGACTTCGAGGTCCGCGGTGAAGACTTCCGCGCCATTGTGAAATCCATGGCCCCCAAAGCCGTTCGCGGGGAGGCCGTCGGATGACCGAGGTTCTGCGCGATGAAGCCCCCGCGCCGGGCACCGATACCCATGCGCATGCCAATGCCAATGCCTTTTCCCGCAACGATCGATCGCATATCGGGGTTTGGTGGTGGACGACCGACCATCTAATGTTGGGGGCTCTAGGGGCCCTAATCGGGTTGGGTGTGATGCTGTCGTTCGCGGCCAGTCCGGCGGCAGCCTCGCGACTGGGTCTGCCCGATCCGTTTCACTTCGCCATCCGCCAGTTGATATTTGCGGGCATGGGCACCGCTATGCTGATGGCGGTTTCGATGCTCACGCCGCGCGGGATTCGGCGCGCCGCGTTCTTTGTCTATGTGATCGCCGTGGTGATCATGGCGACCCTGCCGTTCATAGGCCACGAGGCTAAGGGGGCCACGCGCTGGCTGCACATTGGCGGCTTTACCCTGCAACCGTCTGAATTCATGAAGCCGGCCCTGATCGTGCTGGTGAGTTGGATGTTTGCCGAGGGTCAGAAGGGCGAAGGTGTGCCCGGTGTATCGATCGGCTTCACCCTCTATTTGATTGCAGTGACCCTATTGCTCCTGGAACCCGACGTCGGCCAGACGGTGTTGATTACCATCGCATTCGGGGCGGCCTTCTGGATGGCGGGCGTACCGATGACCTGGGTGATTGGGCTAGGCGTTGTGGCCGTCTCGGTCTTGATAAGCACCTATTTCGTGTTCGACCACGTGCATGCGCGCGTACAGAAATTTATTAATCCTGACACCGCCGACACGCATCAGATCACCCGCGCGTCCGAAGCGATTGCCGCCGGCGGCCTTATTGGGCGAGGCCCGGGCGAAGGGGTGATGAAGCGCAATGTGCCCGACATGAACACCGACTTCATCTATTCGGTCGCCGCTGAGGAATACGGCCTAGTGCTGTCGCTTATTCTGATCACCTTGTTCGCGGTGGTTGTGGTGCGCGGCATCCTCAAGTCGATGAAGCTTTCCGACCCTTTCGAGCAGGTTGCCGCCGCTGCGCTTTTCGTGCTGTTCGGCCAGCAGGCCTTGATCAATATCGCCGTGAATCTGGCACTGATCCCGACCAAGGGTATGACCCTGCCGTTCATTAGCTATGGGGGTTCGTCCATGCTGGCCATGGGCCTGACCATGGGTATGGCCCTTGCCCTGATCCGCAAGCGGCCGGGGGCCTATGGTGAGGTTGAAGGTCCCGCTAAGGCGGGAGTGTTCGGCTAATGGCAGGTCGGCTCGCCGTTGTGGCCGCGGGCGGCACGGGCGGGCATCTGTTCCCCGCTCAGGCCCTGGCCGAGGCGCTCAGGCGTCGCGGTTGGAGCATCGTGCTGGCGACGGACGAGCGTGGCGCGGCCTTTGCTGACAAATTCCCCTGCGAGGAGCGGCTGGCCCTGGCCGCAGCAACCGCCAAAAGCGGCGACATCGTCGGTATGATCCGCGCCGGTCTGATCGTGGCGCGCGGCGTGATACAGGCCCGAAAGGCCTTCAAGCGGCTGGACCCGGCCATTGTGATCGGCTTCGGTGGCTATCCCGCCTTGCCAGGCCTACTGGCGGCGCTGGGGCAGAAGCGGCCGACGATCATCCATGAACAGAACGCGGTACTGGGGCGTGTGAATCGCTACTTGGCCCCCAAGGTCAGTGCCCTAGCCTGCGCCTTCCCGACGCTGGAGCGGGCGACGCCCGGCATCAGGCTGGCTGCGCACGTGATTGGCAATCCGGTGCGGCCCGAGATCAGGGCCCTGGCGAACGTGCCCTACGAGCCGCCGCTTGGCCCGGATGGCCCGGTACGTCTGCTGGTGACCGGCGGTAGCCAGGGCGCACGGCTGATCTCTGAACTCACACCTCAAGCGGTCCGTGCGCTGCCGGAACGCCTCCGTGCCCGGCTGCAAGTGCAACAGCAAACCCGGCCCGAGTCGATGGACAGCGCTCGCCGCACCTACGCAGACTGTCTGGTCAAGGCCGAGATTGCGCCGTTCTTCCGCGATATGGCGGGGTGCCTGGGCACCGCGCATCTTGTGCTTGGCCGCGCGGGTGCCTCGACGGTAAGCGAACTTGCGGCGGCCGGTCGGCCATCGATCCTGGTGCCGCTCAAAATTGCGGCAGACGATCACCAGAGGTTCAATGCCAAGTTATTGGAGGATGCCGGAGCTGCTGCCGTGGCGTCTGAAGACGAACTGACGGTTGAGAGTTTAGCTGGGGCGTTGAGGGCCTTGCTGGAAGATCCGGGCCGGTTGGAACGGATGTCCGCGAGCGCACGCTCCGTCGCCCAACTCGATGGGGCGGAAAAGCTGGCGGACTTGGTCGAGGAACTCGCCCGGCCCTAAGAGCGATCCTTGCCCGCAGGATAAAATTTACTGACGACCCCCGGGATAAGGGGCACGGACGGCCGGGGTTTTTAATGCGGGGTCGCGGCCTGTTGGCGAAGCGCCTGCTCGCGCACATCACGCCCCATCTTGGCGGCGGCGGCCCGGGTCGGGACCACATAGCCTGGAAGCTGCGCCAGGCCGCCACAAAGGCCGGCACCAACGTCATAGTAGTCGCTGGCACTGATCGGGGTGGGTCGGCGGGCAGGCGTGGTTAGCACCTCGGAATCCTTGGCGTCATAGCCGGAAAGGCCCAGTTCAGTCGCGGTCTTGGCATCGCAGTCAAAGCGAACATCGGCGGCGGTCGCCCCCACCATCTTGCCGTTGGCTGAGACGGCAGGATCGTAGAAGGTCAGCACCGTGGCCTCGACGCTCCGGCCTTGGCGGTGAACCTCGTCTAACGCCAGGAACAGGGCCATGTTCGGACTTCCGCCGATCAGGATCATCCGGCCGTCTGGCAAGGGCACGGACAACTGTGGCCGAGCCTGCACCTGCGCCATAGCGCTGCCGCTGAGGCTGAAGATCAGCGCACCGACGATACCGCATGTTGCTAGAGAGACGCGTCCCACGCGCGCATTAGCCACGCGGTCTCTGCCCAGGCAAGCCGTTAGGCAAGCCCTTGGCTCGGTCTTGAGCGTGTGGTTATTGATGGCCAAGTCGACGGCTTTCGGCGCGGAAAGGAATCCTCTAACGCTTTGCGGATGAACAGACGCCCCGTCCCCTTCGCAATTGGCCCCGTGCACTTCATCGGCATTGGCGGCATCGGCATGAGCGGTATTGCCGAAATCATGCTCCGCATAGGCTACACCGTGCAGGGCAGTGACACCAAGGCCAGCGCCAATACCGAGCGGCTTGCCAATTTGGGCGCGAAAATTTTCATCGGTCATGACCCGGCCCATGTCGAGGGTGCCAGCGCCATCGTCTATTCCACGGCGGTGCAGGCCGACAATCCCGAGATGGTCGCCGGCCGGGCGAAGCGGCTGCCTCTGGTCAGGCGAGCCGAGATGCTGGCCGAGCTGATGCGGTTGCAGTTCTCGGTGGGCGTTGCGGGTACGCATGGCAAGACCACCACCACCTCAATGATCGCGGCCTTGCTCGACGCCGGGGGCCTGGACCCGACTGTGGTCAACGGTGGGATCATCAATGCCTACGGCACTAACGCCAAGGTTGGCGAGGGCGAATGGATCGTTGTCGAGGCCGACGAAAGCGATGGCTCGTTTCTGAAGCTGAAATCGACCGTCGGGGTGATCACCAATATCGACGCCGAGCATTTGGACCATTGGGGCGACTTCGAAGCGGTGAAGAAGGGCTTCCGTGATTTCGTTGAGAATATTCCCTTCTACGGTTTCGCCGTCGTTTGCCTGGATCATCCCGAGGTGCAGGCCCTGGTGGCAGCCGTCGAAAACCGCCGGCTGGTGACCTATGGCACCAATCCGCAGGCCGAAGTGC
>CANKEA010000173.1 GCA_947480815.1 Caulobacterales bacterium
AGGGTCGCATATGTCTTGGTGACGCCGCCCTTTGCTGCGGCCTTCATCGCCAAATAGGCGTCATAGGATTGCTGAAACTGCGGCGGGACGGGCGTGGAAGCCGGCGGAACGCTCTGCGCCGCAGCCGGGGTGCCTATCGCTGTGGACGCAGCCGCCAGGATCGCGATGCTCGCTGCTGCGACAAGGGTCCGAACGCATTGCGAGGCAGTTTCAGTGGCTCTCAAGTTTCCTCCGCAGATCATTCTCAGACGCTTATTCCCAGACCTGGAGGGTCGAGGAGCATCATTTTTTATGGCGATCTTCAGGCGCTAATTGCATTGCCTGAACACCTAAATAGATCACGATATGATACGCCACATCTCAGAGCATTGAGGGAAACGCCAGAAACGTCCTGCACAAATCGCGCTTCGTTTTGGCACGAAAAACGCCCTCGGCGGCGCGGTCGTTATTTGAGTGGGGTGCTTAAAGCGAAACCACGGCACTTTAGCTTTGTTGAGATTGCGACAAGCCCAATGCAGCCTAGTTTTGGGCGGCGCGTCGGAAGCGCGCAGGCGTTGAACCAACGAAGCGGTGAAAAATCCGGGTGAAATGTTCCTGGTGGCTGAAACCGCAAGCCAGGGCGATCTCCACGATCGGCTCACGCTTGAGCAGCATCCGCTTAGCGCGCTCGACGCGCATTGCCATCAAGTACTGGTGAGGCGGCACGCCGGTAGCAGCCTTGAAACGCCGAGCGAAATGGGTAGGGCTAAGGCCCGACGCCTCGGCGAGATCAGCCAGCGTCAGGGGCTCTGAAAGGTTGCTCTCCATGAAATCGATGGCCCGCTCAATCTGGGCGCGGGTCAAATCGCCGACCGAGTCTGCCGCCTGACCCGAGTATGCCGAGTGCTTGCGCAGCAGGTTCGCCGCTAGGAGACGCGCCACATAGTCCAGGTGCACGCGTGACGTGGGGTCACGGTATTGCATAACCTCGAGCACATTGAGCACCAATTGCTCCATCAACGCGTCCTGAACGCCGAGACGCGGAACAAGTTCGAGACCGCAATCGTTCAGGCCAAGATCGCGCGCGACCTCTTCTATCACCTGCTGACGAACGTAAATGTGGACACTATCGAGATAGCCCTCTAGCCGGACCCCGAAGTCCATGCCCCCCGGCATGATAAACAGTCCGCCCGGTGGTATTACCCGGCGCTCCTGAGACCTGCCCAAGGCGCGCGCCACGCCGACCGGGCCGTCGCGGTGAAGAATGATGAGGTGATCGCGCACCGAGCCGAAGTGGGCTTCATAGGGGGCTTCGCGCTGATTCGAGGCGTATAGGTCTGACCAACCCAATCCGTCGCTTTGAATGTGGATTTGGTTATCGGGGCGCAGCAGGATGCCGTGCGTTTCTTGCACGGAGAAGCCATTGGTTACGGCCGTACCCATGCAGGCTCCCTTTTCATCCCTTACCCATCGCGGCTGCACGGGGCCTGGTCAGTGTTGCCCCGTCTTTTGCGGCGCTTAGCCTACATACTAATCAAGCCGGCATCGGCTTCAAGCCGAACTTGTAGTCGAGGCGGCGCCAGCGGCCGTCCATGACCCGGCCATCAGGTGCCACTCCAGGCGCCTGCACGGGATAGGGATCGACCAGGGAGTTTTTCACCCCAAACACGGCGTCACTTTCGAGGTACTGATCGCCATCGACGAACACATGGGTCACCAGCGGCTCATGCGCGGCGGCTGTAATCATGAAATGCAGGTGAGCCGGACGCCATGGATGCCGATTGGTGGCGATGAGCATTTGGCCAACCGGACCATCGTGCGGGATGGGATAGGCCGTGGGCGTTATAGTCCAAAACCGCAGGATTCCTTGATCGTCGGCCGTGAAGCGACCGCGCAACTTACTCTCATCGAGATCTGTGCGTTGAACGTCGTAGAACCCCTCGCTGTCCGACTGCCAAACGTCCACAATCGCGCCAGCCAGGGGCGTTCCATTGGCGGAACTAATCGCAACTTCGCAATAGAGCGGCTCTCCCGCCATACCGACGGCGATGTCTGCGCCGCTGGCGAAATGAGGCGCATTATCCAGATAAAAGGGCCCAAGAACCGTCGTTTCGGTCGCGCCCTCTGGCATCCGGTGATTGATCGCATCGACTAACATTGAAACGCCGAGGGTATCTGAAAGCAGGATGAATTCCTGCCGGGACTCCGAACACATCTGACCGGTTCGGGTCAGGAAACCGATCGCCGCAATCCATTCGTCGAACGTGGGCTCCACGTCGCGCACGAAGTCATGCAGGTGATGGACGAGGCTGTCCAGGATCGCCTTCAGGCGCGGATCTGGCGTATCACCGAACCGATCGATCACGGCATCGGTGATATTGTGTTCGTCGAAATCACGCACGAGCGACCTCCCCAATGTGGGCCGGAGCCCGACCAAAATAGGCATCATCCAAAAGCGATCTGATCCCGGCGCGATCTATCGGGCGGGGATTCCAGTACGGGTTGGCAACGGCCAGGTCAGCGGCTCGGTCCAGCCCCTCGAGCGGCATACCGATCGCTTGCAAAGACGTGGGTGCGCCAAGGCGTCGAGCCAATTCGAACAGGCCGAGCGGCGCATCCTGCACACCAAGAGCGCGAGCGACACGAGCCATCGCCTCGGGCGCCGCGGCCGCATTATAGGCCGCCGCATGGGGCAGAATTACCGCATGTGTTTCAGCATGCGGCATGTCGAAGCTGCCCCCCAAGGTGTGGCAGAGCTTGTGGTGCAGCGCCATGCCAACCGAGCCGAGCACAACGCCGCAAGCCCAGGCACCGTAAAGGGCGTCTGATCGCGCCTCCCGGTCTTTGCTGTCGCGTATGATGATTGGCAGGGCGCTCGCAAGGGCGGCTATCCCCTGTTCGGCGATCATCGATATGATCGGATTGGCGTCCTGGGTGTACAGGCCCTCAACGGCATGGGCGATTGCATTCAACCCGGACGTCGCCGTTATCCCCGCCGGCAGGGACATCGTCAGATCAACGTCATAGATGATCACTTCCGGCAATATTTCTGGGCCGCGCTGGGTCGTCTTCAAGCCATTCCGGGTCTCGCCCAGGATCGGCGTGGCTTCAGAGCCGGCATAAGTGGTCGGTATGACGATCTGTGGAAGACTGGTGCGAAGGGCGATAGCCTTACCAAGTCCGGTTGTAGACCCGCCGCCGATGGCGACTACACAATCGGCTGCGACGGCCTGGACCGCCGCCATAGCCCGGTCGGTCACTTCGACCGGCGTGTGCATCGCCGCCTCGCTGAACACCCCAACACTGAGACCGCCGAGGCGGTCGCTCAGGGCTTCGGCGCTGGACCGCTGCTCGGGTGTCGAGAGGACAAGCGCCCGACGGCACCCCTGAGCCTCGATCTCGTCGCCCACGCGAGACAATGTGCCAAAGCCAAATATGACCTTGGCGGGCATGCTGCTATAGGTGAAAGCCTTCATGTGCTAATGCTAGGCGGGGCGGCTTTCGCCGCACCCGTGAACCATGCCGCAAGCCGACTTATTGCGCAGTGGTCGGCGGCGGACGCGGACTGAAGACGGTTCCATCCTTCTTGGTTACGCTGATCAGCGCCCCGGCGAAACGGCCGTCTTTCATCGGATTTCCGATAACCGTTACGGCTTCACCCGGCATGAAGGATTTGGCCTTGATCCCCGCACGCAACAGGGTCGAGGGGCCTTCGGCCTCAAATCCCCATTCGTTCATCTTGCCGTCCGGACCCGGAACAACGATTTTCAGCCAAGAATGCGGGTTGGTGTATTCGAACTCTTTCACCGTGCCCTGCAACGTGACGCGCTTGTCGCGGTCGAACATCGCGGTCGAATGGTGAGCGAAGGCGGAGGTACCCACTCCAGCCACCGCACCCGCGGCAATCAATATGACAGCTAAGGTCTTACGCATTCTGATTCCTCCACGGGTTTCGCCAGTACCGGCGTGCCGTATTCAGTCGCTCTCCACGTTCGACCTAGC
>CANKEA010000174.1 GCA_947480815.1 Caulobacterales bacterium
ACCACGCGCGTGGCGTAGTAGCCGTCCTGCGGATCGTGCAGGCAGGCTGTCATGTAGTCCGCGATGTTCAGAGGCCCAGTGGCGGCAATTTGCGCCTTGAGCCGGTCGGCGAGGCTCATCCCTTCAGATCGCCCAAAGCGGGCTGTGCGGCACGGCTGCGCCTTATCAGCCACAGGCCCACCAGGAGCATCGGTGTCGACAGCAGCATGCCCATGGTCAGGCCGAGCGGGAACGACGGCATGAAGCGGTCGGGCTCACGCACGCTCTCCAGCGTAATGCGCAACAGGCCATAACCGGCGAGGAACAGGCCGCTGACCGCACCGCGCTTGCGCAGCCAGTGCCCCTTGTGAGTGGCGATACGCAGGATCAGGAACAGGACCGCGCCCTCCAGCAGGCACTCGTAGATCTGGCTAGGATGGCGTGGCTGCGGCCCGCCGGCGGGGAAGATTATGCCCCAAGGCAGGTTGGTGGGCCGGCCCCATAGTTCTCCGTTGATGAAGTTGGCGATACGCCCGAAGAACAGGCCGATCGGCGCAGCGGGGGCGATCAGGTCACTCAGGCTGAGAAACGGCAATTTTTGAGTTCGGGCAAAGGCAATCAGCGCCACCGTCACACCCAGAAACCCGCCGTGGAAGCTCATCCCACCATGCCAGACCCGCAGGATTTCCAGCGGCTCGTGCCAGATCAGCTCCGGCGCGTAGAATAGGACATAGCCCAGCCGTCCGCCCAGGATGATGCCCAGCGTCACCCACAGAATGAGGTCGTCGAGCTGTTCCACACTGGTGGGCGGGGTTTCGCCGGCCCAGAGCTTCAGATTGCGCATCAAATTCAGGGCGTAGCGCCAGCCGAGCAAGATGCCGGCCACGTAAGCCAGGGCATACCAGCGGATCGCCAGTGGCCCGATATGGATCAGGACTGGATCGAAATTCGGAAAAATCACGCCTAACACCCTCTGAGCGGCACTCTGGACAAGGTTTTAGCCCAGATGCGCTTCGCATTCACCCGAGTCCTGCCCTATATGGAGGACATGCAGACGCAAAATCCTTTCCTTGACGAATTCGCCAAGCTGACCACCGCCTTTATGGGCATCGCCGCCAGCGCCGGCGACGAGGCCAAGACGGCCCTGCGCAGTCAGGCCGATCGTATTGCTGCCGAATTAGACCTGGTCCGGCGCGAGGATTTCGAGGTGCTCAAGGTCCAGGTCGCCGCTCTTACGGCGGAACTGGCGGCGCTGAAGCTTGCGTCCTCCAAGCCCGGCGCTGCGGCAAAGGCGACGGCTTCGCAACCGTTTGGTGCCAAATCTAAGACCAAGAAGGGCGAGTAATCCCCGGCCCCGTTCCCCTGCTGCAAGAAGCCGTTGTGACGAAGGCGACGAAGCAGACTAGGATTTATGATAATTGATTCACGGGGGCGTGCGTCAGCTCGCCCTCGCCAGCTACTGATCCGTGAGGACGTATGGACATTTCCCAGCCGGACGAAGACGACGTGCTGGCGCACCTCGACCCCCTAGAGGTGGTCGAGCATGTCCTGACGGCTGAAAATCTGGCTTTCGACCGCACCGAGGACGGTGACCTTGCCTTCGCCATCACAGGCGATTGGAAGGACTATGAACTGTGGTTCGCCTGGCGTCCGGATGCCGACTGTCTGCAACTTTGCCTCTCGCTCGACCTGCGCGCCGCCAAGTCGCGCCGCGCCGCGGCCCACGCCCTGGTCAACTTGATCAATCAGCGTGTCTGGCTTGGCCACTTTGAAATCTGGGTGGAAGACGGCGAGGTGGTATTCCGCCACGCCATGGCCCTGCGTGCTGACGAGCGCCCTAGCCTGGCGGAAGCCGCGTCCATGATCGACGCTGCCGTCGAGGCTGCCGATCGTTTCTACCCGGCGTTCGATTTCTTGCTACGCGGCGCGAAGACTCCGGAAGAGGCGATGGCCGCCTGCATGTTCGAGACCCAGGGCCGAGCCTAAGCCTATGCCCGTCGCGCCGATCCTGATTCTTGGCGCGGGCCGCATGGGCGGGGCGCTGATCGAAGGCTGGGGCCGCAGTCCCGACTTTGATCCTCAGACGATCATGGTGCGCGATCCGCAGGTTTCGCCCGCGATCAAGGCTGCGGGGGTAGTCCTTAATCCGCCCGACAGCGCGCTCATCCTCGCGAAGACTGTGTTGCTGGCGGTGAAGCCGCAGATCTGGCGTGAGGCGGCGGCTGCGGTGGCACCCCACCTGGCAATGGACGCTGTGATTGTTTCGATTGTCGCCGGCGTCGGCTCGGCGGTGATCTCTCAAGCCTTCGGTGGCCGTCGCGTGGCGCGGGTGATGCCGACCACCGCTGTGGAGATCGGCCGTGGCACCGCGAGCATTTACGCCCCGACCTCTGAGGTGCGTGATGTCGCCCATGCCCTGTTTTCCGGCGTCGGCAAGATTGTCGACCTGGCGGACGAAGACTTGCTGCATGCTGCCACTGGAGTGTCTGGCTCGGCCCCGGCTTATTTCTATGCCTTCATCGAGGGCCTTGAGGCGGCGGGCGCGCGGTCCGGTCTCACAGTTGAGCAATCAAAGGCTTTGGCTCGGTCGACCATCCTGGGTGCAGCCGCCTTGATGGACAGCGGCAGCGAAGAGCCGGCCGATCTGCGCCGCCGGGTGACCTCGCCGAACGGCACGACCCAGGCTGCACTGGACGTGCTGATGAGGGATGGGGCGCTAGAGCAACTTCTGACAGAAACCGTCGCCGCCTGCATCGCCCGCTCGCGCGTGCTGGCGGGCTCCTAACCTCCGAGCTGCCCGGCCTATTCCGTTTTGCTGGTGGCCGGCGTCAGCGATGGCGTGTCGTAGCCTTCTTCCAGCCGCGCCTTCTCGGCCTCTGAACACTCGTACATCACGTCGAAATAGCGCGAGACGCTGTCCTTGAAGATGAAGGGGTTATCTTCGCCCGGCATCATGGTGCTGATCATCCGCGCCTTCAGATAGGCTCCGTCGAATTCGGTGTGGTTGCTGACCACCACGGTCGCGCCCGCATCGGCGGCCAGCTTGGCGAAGCGCTTCTGGGTCTGGGCGTATTTTTCGAAGCGATCGACGCTGCGCGGGAAGTTGTAGGCCGTGCCACCCGGATAGGCGATCGTACGCGGCGCGCCGTGATCCTTCACATTGAAGATCATCGACACCGTTCCGTCGGTGTGGCCGGGCGTGATGTACATTTTGATCGTCGTATCGCCGAGCGTGAGCTTCTGGCCGTCAACGACCTCCATGTCGCGCTTGGGGTTGCCGCCGGGCAGGGGCGGGCCGCCCAGCATCAGGTCCCAGTCGGCCTTGCTCATCAGGATATGAGCGCCCAGGTCCTGAAGGATTTTTGCACCCTCGTCGTGGTCGCCGTGGCCATGGGTGATGATGACGTATTTGATATCCTTGGGGTCCATGCCCAACTTGCGCACACCATCGACAATGGCCGGGCCCGAGGCATAGTGGAAGAGGGTGTCCGCCACGATCAGACCCTGGCTTGTCTTGATCACCCACGCGCTGTTTCGCTTAATCCCCACCCAGTAGAAGTTGTCGAAGATCTGTCGCGGCTCCTGGTACCAGTCCGAGCGCGGCGGCACGATTTCGGCGCGCACAGCCGCCGTTTTCACCGCGTCACTGAGTCCGTTCACGCCGCCGGCGCGTAGGCGGCCAGCTGCGGCGTCGCCACCGCCCGGAGGCACCACGCAAACCCGCGCCAGCAGGCCTGGATAGTCTAGACCCGCCGCTTTCTGGGCCGCGGCGAGGTGAATGTTCACCGGATCGGTTTCAGGCGTGAATTTGGGTTGGGCCGAGGCGGTGGAAAGGGTGAAAGCAGCGGCCAGGATCGCAGCCGCGCCGACTAGAATTTTCATGGCTTTCCCGCCTCTTTTTGGGGTTCGGCCGTCGAGGCCCGAAACGAGCATGGAAGCGGGCGAGG
>CANKEA010000175.1 GCA_947480815.1 Caulobacterales bacterium
GAACGGACGCAATTCCTTGGCCTTGGGCAAGGTGGTGACAATCTGTTCGTGCTTGATCAGGCTGGCGGCCATATTGGCAAACATCGCGGTGCGGTGAGCCGTGGTGCGGCCGAGTTTGCGGTGAGCATTACCGTGACGCATACAAGTCTCTCCTGGGCCATGGCCCGTATAATACGCCTGACCGGCGCTGTTTCACCCAATCCGACCCGTTTCCCAGGCTGGAGCATAACGAAGCGCCGGGTCCCTCAACCGCTGTTGCGGCGTCTGCGGGACCAGGCCGGAAAACCGGCCCGGAGGACTGCGCGATAGGGCCTTAGATCTGATCTTCGAATTTCTTGGCTAGGTCGTCGATGTTTTCCGGCGGCCAGTTGGGAACGTCCATGCCCAGGTGCAGCCCCATTCCGGCGAGCACTTCCTTGATTTCGTTCAAGGACTTGCGGCCGAAATTGGGTGTACGGAGCATTTCCGCTTCGGTCTTCTGGATCAGGTCGCCGATGTAGACGATGTTGTCGTTCTTCAGGCAGTTAGCCGAGCGGACAGACAGCTCCAGCTCATCGACCTTCTTGAGCAGCGCCGGGTTAAACGGCAGTTCAGGCTTGGCCTCATCGGAGGTCTTGGCCTTGGGCTCGTCGAATGTGATGAAGATCTGTAGTTGGTCTTGCAGGATGCGGGCAGCATAGGCCACCGCGTCAACCGGCGAAACCGCACCGTTGGTGTCAACTTCAAGAACGAGCTTGTCGTAGTCAAGGCTCTGTCCCTGGCGGGTCGGCTCAACGCGATAGGCTACACGCTTGACCGGCGAATACAGCGCATCGATGGCGATCAAGCCAATCGGTGCATCTTCCGGACGATTACGCTCGGCCGGGACATAGCCCTTGCCGTTTTGGACGGTGAATTCCATGCGGACTTCCGCGCCCTCATCGAGGGTGCAGAGCACGTGGTCGCCATTCAGGATCTCGATATCCGCCGGGCAATCAATCTGGCTGGCGGTGACCTCGCCCGGGCCCTTGGCGCGCAGCATCATGCGCTTGGGGCCTTCCGAGTGCATGCGCACGGCCAGTTGCTTAATGTTGAGCACGATGTCGACGACATCTTCCCGCACGCCTTCCAGCGAGGAGAACTCGTGCACCACGCCATCGATCTGGATAGCAGTGACAGCAGCGCCTTGCAGCGACGAGAGCAGTACGCGGCGAAGCGCGTTACCCAGAGTCACGCCGAAGCCGCGCTCTAGAGGCTCAGCAACCAGACGGGCCTTGCGGCTGGCGTCGGCGTCGGTTTCAATCACGGGCTTTTCCGGGCGGATCAGCTCGTTCCAGTTTCTTTCAATCACAGGTGCATCCCTCGAACACGGCTCGCCTGGACCGACTAGCCGTCGGGCAGGCGCTGGGGAAAAGGCTCTTAGGAACTAGACGCGACGGCGCTTGGGAGGCCGGCATCCGTTGTGCGGGATCGGCGTAACATCACGGATCGTGGTGATGGTCATGCCTGCGGCCTGCAAGGCCCGCAGTGCTGATTCCCGACCTGAGCCCGGACCCGACACATTGACCTCCAAGGTTTTCACCCCGTGTTCAGCCGCCTTCTTACCCGCATCCTCGGCCGCCATCTGGGCGGCATAGGGGGTGGATTTACGTGAACCCTTGAACCCCATCATGCCGGCGCTGGACCAAGAGATGGTGTTCCCCTGAGCGTCGGTGATGGTGATCATGGTGTTGTTGAACGAGGCGTTCACGTGCGCCACGCCCGATGTAATGTTCTTGCGTTCGCGCTTTTTCACGCGACCCGGTTCCTTGGCCATGAATGCCTACTTCTTCTTGCCGGCGATCGGCTTGGCGGGGCCCTTACGGGTACGGGCGTTGGTATGGGTACGCTGACCACGGACAGGAAGGCCCTTGCGATGGCGCAGGCCACGGTAGCAGGCCAGATCCATCAAACGCTTGATGTTGACCGCCGTCTCGCGGCGAAGATCGCCCTCGACGGTGTAGTCACGATCAATGGCCTCGCGGATCTGCAAGACCTCAGCATCTGTGAGCTGGTTAACCCGGCGCGCATCGTCGATGCCCGTCTTGGTCATGATTTGCCTGGCATGGGCTTGGCCGATGCCATGGATGTACTGAAGCGCGACAATCACGCGCTTGTTCGTCGGAATGTTGACGCCTGCTATACGGGCCACGTCTAATGTTCTCCTATCACGCGCAAACAGCGCGAACGACGCATTCGACCTCGTCCTCTTAAGACGATAGCCGACACGCAACGATCGCGCCCATTCGCGGGAGGTGTGGTTATAGGCGGGAAATTCACGGCGTCAATGCCGTAAACCAAGGAAATATCAAGCTTAGCCCGGGGCCTTAACCCGACAGGCAAGAGGGAAATCGCCTCATCGTTCAAACCGCTCAAAAGCTGGTGCACTGGCTCTAGGCCCCCGCCAGCAGGATTTGGTCGATAGAGGCGGTTACAGCGTCCATCGCGGCCATACCATCGACCTCCGTAAGCTTACCGCTGGCACGGTAGTAGTCGAGCAACGGAGCTGTCTGTTGGTTGTAGGCGACTAGCCGCACTTTGAAGCTGTCAGGATTGTCATCGGGGCGGCCAGATTCGACGAACCGCTTTGCTACCCTGTCGAGCAGAGCCTGATCCTCAACCTTGAGTCGGATTACGCGGTCGATCTTCTGGCCACGCCGGGCGAGCATGGAATCAAGTGCCTGGGCCTGGGGCTCCGTACGAGGGAACCCATCAAAAATCGCGCCTCCGGCCTTTTCGGCCTCGTCCAGGCGATGCTCGATAAGTTCGATGACCAGGGCGTCTGGCACCAGGTCGCCGCGCTCAATGATCTGGCCAACAATGTTCCCCAAGGGAGACTTTGCCGCAATAGCGGCCCGGAGCATATCGCCGGTCGAGAGCTGGACCATGCCACGGATAGCCACCAGCCGCTTGGCCTGGGTGCCTTTGCCCGCCGCCGGCGGACCAAACAGAACGAGGTTCATCGGTCTGTCCATCAAGCCCACGTTCCCTTCCCTATTGCCGACCCATAACGCGGGCCGGGGTTCCCCTGATCAATCGTATGACACGTTCAGCGCGTCTTTCCGCCCCGCAGGCGGGATTTCTTGATCAAGCCCTCGTACTGATGTGCCAGCAAGTGCGACTGGATCTGGGCGACGGTGTCCATGGTCACGCTGACCACGATCAAGAGCGAAGTGCCGCCCAGATAGAACGGCGCTTTGTAAAAAGCGATCAGCGCCTCGGGGAGAAGGCAGACCATGGAGATATAGGCCGCGCCGATCAGCGTGAGGCGCGTCAGCACATAATCCATATATTCGGCGGTACGCTTGCCGGGCCGAATGCCGGGCAGGAACCCACCGTACTTGCGCAGGTTCTCGGCCGTGTCTTCCGGATTGAACACGATCGACGTGTAGAAGAAACAGAAGAAAACGATTAGCGCGCCGTAAAACACCATGAACAACGGCTGGCCATGCTGGAGCATGCCGACCGCTGTTGGCATCCATTTCAGCCATGATGGCAGGTTGGCGGTGGCGGCAAAGCCCATCACCGTGGCTGGCAACAGCAGCAGACTGGAAGCGAAGATCGGCGGGATCACCCCGGAGGTGTTGATCTTAAGGGGCAGGAACGAGGTCTCGCCCCCAAACTGGCGGTTGCCGACCTGGCGCTTGGGGTATTGCACCAGCAAGCGCCGCTGCGAGCGCTCCATGAACACAATGGCCAGGACCACGCCAACGGCGAGGATAACAATCATAAGCAGTCCGGTCGCCGACATGGCCCCCGTCCGCGTTTGGGCGAACATCTGCCAAACGCCACGCGGCAGGACCGATACGATACCGGCGAAGATCAGCAGGCTGGTGCCGTTGCCCACTCCACGGCTGGTGATTTGCTCACCCAGCCACATCAGGAACATGGTGCCGC
>CANKEA010000176.1 GCA_947480815.1 Caulobacterales bacterium
AGCGGCATTCGTGGCGGCATGCGCCCAGCCACCATGCAGGAACAGCGAGGATAAGAGTCCGGCGGGATTGCCCGCCATCACCTGCTGAGGGAATAGGGCCAAACCCAGCCCCCCGTCCGGGAGCATTTGCTGCAGCGCGTAGCAGGCGATGACTACCCCCGCGATAGCCACGGCGGGCCAAGGGGCCTTGAACATAGGCTCGGCCGGGTTTGCACCGGTCGGTGGGCCCGAGAAGGGTTCGATGGGAGTGTCCGTCATTAAGAACAAATACTCATTTTCGAGATGAATTTCCTGACCGCTTAACCAAATCTCGACCTGTTTATACCTTAATTGTCTCCATATCCGTATGGCACGTCAGTTGCTTGGTTAGCCTTAACGGATCCGGCGCTTTTGCCGGGGAGTGGAACATAGTCGCCTGCCGACAATTGGATAACCTTTTTCACAGCGCCCTGCTGGCCGGGGCATTGCTGAGTTTTGCGGTGCCAGGAGCGGCGCAGGCGCAGCAGATGGGCACCAACGCGGCCTCCTTCAATGCCGGGTACGGGCGCACCGCAGGAGAAGAAAACCGCCCGGTCGATTTTCCCTGCGCGACCCCAACGGCAACATGCCCATCAATGACGGCGTCATGAATACAAGCCCCGACCAAAGTACGCTGGCGGGCAGTACCATCGATGCCAGCGGCAACTTTACGGATGTAGGCGGTATCTACACAGCCAGCCTAAAGGACAGCCAGCCTAAAGGCCGACAACCGTCAGACCAATCTGGCCAATGTCTTCGCCAGCACGCACACCACGATCAGCGGGCCCAGCTGCAGCGCGATCAGCACATCGGCGGCAGTGGGAAACAACCCCAGCTACTCCGTCAGCGCCCCAATCTCGGCCACAACGCAATAGCTGCCAATCGACCGCGGACAGTGGGCTTGATAAGCTAAGTTTTTCAACGGCGTTGGACTCCCCTTGGCGCGGCAACTGAGATTACGGCTGGAACAGCCCCCCTCCTGGGCGAGAGAGGACTTCATCGTGTCCGCCGCGAATAGAGAGGCTGTGCGCCTGGTCGACGCCTGGCCGGCGTGGCCGGGGCGCGTGCTGGCCGTCGTCGGGCCCGAGGGAACGGGCAAAACACACTTGGCCATGGCCTGGGTCGCGCGTACCGGCGCGGTGATCACCGACACGACAGCCGCGCCCGATCTTGTCGGCCTTTCACGCAAGGCGGTACTGATCGAGAACGCCGACAACGCCGTCTCCGACGTCAATCTGTTCCATTTGATCAATATGGCCGCCCAACATGGCGGCAGCTTACTGCTGACGGCACGGACCCCGCCTCTAGAATGGCCCACGGCCCTGCCTGACCTGCGCTCTCGCCTCAACGCTTTGCCGGTGGCCGCACTGAGCGAGCCTGATGACCAGATCCTACTGGGCGTGTTTCGCAAACTGTTCCGCGAACGCAATATCCGACCTACGGACGATACCTATCCCTATCTGCTGCGCCGTATGGAACGGTCGGTCATTGAGGCGCAGCGCCTCGTCAAACGGCTCGACGATGCGGCCGACAGCCTACAGCGGCCAGTGTCACGCGCCCTTGCCAAAGAGGTGCTAGAGGCTGGCGACACGACGATGGACCTATTCAAATGACCAAAGCCGATACAACCGCCGATCAGCAAAGCCCCGAAGCGCTTTCTGGCCGCATAGACACCGAGATGCTGGCCTCGCCGGAACGGTTCTTCAATCGCGAGCTGTCTTGGTTGGAGTTCAACAAGCGCGTGCTGGAAGAGGCGCAGAATCCACGCCACCCTTTGATGGAACGCCTGAGGTTCCTGTCAATCTCGGCGGCGAACCTCGATGAATTCTACATGGTGCGTGTCGCCGGTTTGCGGGCCCAGATCCGTGAATGCGTGCGGGTGATAAGCCAAGATGGCCTCACGCCGGCAGAACAGCTGACGCGGGTAGACGCCTCAGCCAGCGAACTGATGTCTGATCAGCAGCGGGTCTGGACACGCATCCGAGCCGAAATGGCCGAAGCGGGTCTGCACCTGCTAGATGCGCGTGAGGTAACCGCCCGCGATCGCGCTGCTGCCGAGGCAATTTTCCTCACCAAGATCTTTCCCCTGCTTACGCCCTTGG
Source organism: Caulobacterales bacterium (assembly GCA_947480815.1). Lineage (GTDB taxonomy): Bacteria > Pseudomonadota > Alphaproteobacteria > Caulobacterales > Caulobacteraceae > Caulobacter. The sequence continues at coordinate 2,121 of CANKEA010000176.1, forward strand.
CGATTGACCCTGTCCACCCCTTCCCGTTCATCCCGAATCTGGGGTTCTGCCTTGCCCTGAAACTGCGCCGTGAAAGCAACGGTAAGGTGATGTACGCCATGGCGCCGATACCCTCACAGGCACCGCGGTTCTGGGAGCTTCCAAGCTCAGGCGGCCGCAAAGAACCCCGCAGGATCATCGCCCTGGAAAGCTTCCTCATCCTGTTCCTCGACCACCTTTTTCCCGGCTACGAGGTTGAGGGCCGGGGCCTGTTTCGCCTGATCCGCGATAGTGACATGGAGATCGAGGAAGAGGCCGAAGACCTGGTACGCGAGTTCGAGGCCCGACTGAAGAAACGCCGACTGGGCTCGGTGGTGCGGGTAAAGCTGCAAAGCACCATGCCGGAAGACCTGCGCACCTTCATCCTCTCTGGCCTGCGGGCAGAGCCCGAAGACGTGGTGCTGGTCGAGGGCAAGTTGGGCCTAGCCCAGATGGCCGCCCTGATCCCGGCCGACCGGCCCGAATTGAAGTTCCCGCCGTTCGAGGCCCGCTTTCCTGAGCGCATCCGCGACCAGGGCGGTGACGTGTTCGCCGCCGTGCGCGAAAAAGATATTCTGGTGCACCATCCGTTCGAGAGCTTCGACGTGGTGGTGCAGTTCCTGCTGCAGGCGGCACGCGACCCCAATGTGCTGGCGATCAAACAGACCCTGTATCGCACGAGCCGGGAAAGCCCGATCGTGGCCGCCCTCATCGAGGCCGCCGAGCATGGCAAGAGCGTCACGGCCCTGGTCGAGATCAAGGCGCGGTTTGACGAGGAAGCCAACCTGAAATGGGCCCGCGATCTGGAACGGGCCGGGGTGCACGTCGTGTTCGGCTTCGTGGAATACAAGACCCACGCCAAGCTCAGCCTGGTGATACGGCGTGAGGGCGACGCCCTGCGCACCTATTGCCACTTTGGCACCGGCAACTACCATCCGATCACTGCTAAGATCTATACCGACTTGTCGTTGTTTACCTGCGACCCAGCCCTGGGGCGCGACAGTGGCCTTCTGTTCAACTTCATCACCGGCTATGCTCAGCCGGGCGAGTTGGAGCGGCTTTCCTACTCGCCAACGACCATGAAGCGCGACCTGCTGACGATGATCGCGCGCGAGGCGGAGCATGCTAGCGCCGGAAAACCCGCGGCAATTTGGGCGAAATTCAATGCCCTGGTCGATCCCGTGATTATCGACGCGCTTTATGAAGCCAGCCAGGCGGGGGTCGCCATCGATCTGGTGATCCGTGGCATCTGCTGCCTGCGCCCTGGCGTTCCCGGTCTGTCAGAAAACATCCGGGTCAAGAGCATCGTCGGGCGATTCCTCGAACATGCTCGCATTGTGGCCTTCGCCAATGGCGAGGAAATGCCCAGCCCGTCGGCGCACTTGTTCATCTCATCAGCCGACTGGATGCCGCGCAACCTCGACCGCCGCGTGGAGGTGATGACCCCAATCCTGAACCCAACCGTTCATCAGCAGGTGCTGAACCAGATCATGGTCGCTAACCTCAATGACGAGGCCCAGAGCTGGCGGCTGCAGCCTGACGGGGCCTATGTGCGCGACCCGGCTTGGCGCGAACCAGCGGCCTTCTCTGCCCACAGCTATTTCATGACCAACCCCAGTTTGTCAGGCCGGGGCCATAAGGTGAAAGACCTGCCGCGCGCTTTCGACTATGTGAAGCAACGCCTCTAGGTATCATGAGAGTCCTGTGCTGAACGCCCCTCGTTCAACTCCTAACGCCCGCGTTGCCGCCGGGCGCGTCGCCCGCGACTGCGCCGTCA
>CANKEA010000177.1 GCA_947480815.1 Caulobacterales bacterium
ATTACGAGGCCGACGCCTTTGCCGCCTGGGCCGGAGCACGCCTGCCCAGCGAGGCGGAATGGGAACATGCAGAACCTCAGCTGCGTGAAGCGTCTGGTGCCGTGTGGCAATGGACCCGCAGCAGCTATTCAGCCTACCCACGCTTTTCGTCCGGGCCAGGTGCGGTGGGCGAGTACAATGGCAAGTTCATGGTCGGTCAGATGGTGCTGCGCGGTGGGGCAGGCTTCACGTCTGCGGGCCATACCCGACCGACCTATCGCAACTTCTTCCATCCGCATCAGCGCTGGATGCAGTCTGGCTTGCGGCTGGCTAAGGATGGCGTTGCGGAGCAGAGCGACCTGGCCCGAGACGTGGCAGCCGGGCTTTCGGCCAAGCCGAAGGCGCTGTCGCCGAAATATTTCTATGACGCCGAGGGCAGTCGGCTGTTCGAGGCAATTTGCGATCAGCCGGAATACTACCCCACACGCGCGGAAATGGCCTTGCTGGACCGGGTCCGTCCGCTGATCGCGGCGGAGATCCCGGATAACGCCGCCTTGGTGGAGTTTGGCAGTGGGGCAGGGGTCAAGACCCGCCAACTGCTGGACGTTGCACCGCAGATCGCCGTCTATTCGCCCATCGACATCAGCCCCGACGCGATAGAGGCCGCCAACGCCGCCCTGGCTGCCGATTATCCGCGATTGACCATCGCCCCTATGGTTGGTGATTTCACCCAGCCGATGCGCCTCCCGTCTGCCGCGCATGAACGGCACAGGGTCGGGTTCTTCCCGGGATCGACCATTGGCAATTTCACGCCAGAGATGGCCACGGCGTTCTTAGCCAACTGCCTGGTGATGCTGGGCCCCAAGTCTCGCTTCATCGTGGGGTTTGATCTGTCTAAAGATCCAGCCATCCTAGAAGCAGCCTATGACGACGCCGCTGGCGTCACCGCCGCCTTCAATAAGAACCTGCTTTATCGGCTCAATCGTGAACTAGGAGCGGACTTCGATCTTGCCGCGTTCGACCACAAGGCGCTGTGGAATGCCGCAGAAGGTCGGGTCGAAATGCATCTGGTTAGCTGCCGCGACCAGACCGTGCGGATCAAGGGCGCGACCTATCCTTTCGCCGCCGGTGAAACGATCCATACAGAGAACGCCTATAAGTTCACGCTTGAGCGCTTTGCCGCCATGGCGCAGGCGGCAGGGTGGCGGGTGATCCAGAGCCATCAGAGCCATGATCCCGCTTTCGCAATTTCGGTGCTGGCACCTGCCTAACAGGGCTGGCAGCGCTAACGGGCATGGCTGAGCTTAGGCTTCGAATTAGGGGTTGATCGCCCATCTGAGCTAACCTTGCATTTCGCGAACCCTGTTCGACTCATGTCGTGCCGGTTGAAGCGACGGCCATAGAGGACGATTGCGAATGTCAGGCGGTCTGAAGTCCGCGAAACGGTCCAGGATGGCCGCAGTGGGCGTGGTCCACTGGCGCCTCGTCGTGAGTATCGGCGTTGGCCTGATCGCCTTTATGGCCGGTCATTGGATGGGTGCTCCTCTAGTAACCCATCTGTTGATTGGGTGGAATTCCGGGGCGGTCTGCTACCTCGTCCTGCTGTGGGGGCTGTTCCTGACCGCCGACGCAGCCAAGGTGCATCGCCTTTGTGAGCGCGAGGACGAGTCGCGCGGCATGCTCCTGGGCATTGTGCTCTCGCTGGTGCTGGCCAGTCTGGTCGCGATCATCCACGCGATGATCATCGTCAAGAACGAGCCAGACGGACAGCGCGCCCTCGTGGCGGGCCTGGCGGGGCTAACCCTGTTCAGTTCCTGGACGCTGTTGCAGTCGGTCTTTGTGGTGCACTACGCCCACCGCCACTTTGAAGCCCCGCCTGGGCAGGGGTTTGGGTTCTCCGGCGACCCGCCTAAGGACTATATGGACTTCGTCTATCTGTCGTTCTGTATCGGGGCGACCTTTCAGGTCTCGGATATGACCGTGAACACCACGCGGCTGCGCAATCTGATCACGGCCCACGCCGCGACTGCCTATCTGTTCAACACAGCGATCCTGGCCTTGGGTATCAATATCATCGCCGGTCTGGTCGGGCACGGTTGAGACGCGGCGATGACCGGCAGGCTACTCTCGCCGCAGCGCCTCAATTGGGTCGAGCTGCGCTGCACGCCAGCTGGGGTAGGCTCCGAACACCAGGCCAACCAGGACCGAGAAGCCGACCGACAGCGGGGCGGCCCAGCTGGGAATGGCTGTGGGCCAGTTGCCCAGCTGGGCGGCCGCCAGGGCACCCAGCACACCGATTGCCAGGCCGATCAGTCCGCCGAACAGGGACAGCGACACGGCTTCAAGTGCGAACTGGTACAGGACGTCGGATCGCCGCGCACCAAGCGCCATGCGCAGGCCAATCTCACGGGTACGTTCGGTGACCGCCACCAGCATGATGTTCATGATCCCGACCCCGCCGACCACGAGGGAGACACCGGCAACGGCAGCCAGCAGGATGGTGAAGGTTTGGGTCGTGGCCTTGGTGGCTTCCAGGATGGAGGCCATGTTCTGCACGTTGAAGTCGTCGTCCTGGCCGTCGCGGATCCGGTGGCGGTCGCGCAGCATGTTGGTGAGGTCTTCCTGCACGGTGGTCATGTCTTCGGCGCTGGCGGCCTTCACATAGACGGTCTGGACTGAATTTCCTTTGACGAAACGGCCAACGATGCGCGAGCGCACCGCGGCGATTGGGGCGATTGCCCGGTCGTCCTGATCCTGGCCTAAACCTGACTGGCCCTTGGAAGCCAGGACGCCGATAACTTCGAACGGTGTGGCATCGACACGGACGCGCTTGCCGATGGGGTCCTCGTTCGGGAATAGGTTGTCGACGACGGTCTTGCCCAGGATGATTTTTTTATCACCAGTTCGGGCCTCGCGGTCCTCGATCATGCGGCCTTGGGTCAGGCTGTCATCGCGCGCGGTCAGATAGTCGGGTGTGACACCCTCGATGCGGGTGCTCCAGTTGGCATTGTCGGACGACAGCTGGGCCTGTCCGTTCACGACCGGGGCCGCGGCCGTCACATTGTCGACACCCATTTTGATCGCCGTGGCATCGGCCTCGGTGAGGGTAATGCCGCCGCCAGCCGCTTGGCGCACCACCTGGCCTCCCGCGCCGCGCGGCAGTCCCGGTCGCACGATTATCAGGTTACTGCCCAGAGCACCGATAGTGCTTGTCACCTGCTTCTGCGCACCCAGGCCAATCGAGGTCATCATGACCACGGCGGCGACACCGATGACCACGCCAAGCGAGGTCAGGACGCTGCGCATGGGGTGGGCGATGATGGCACCGCTGGCGAAGCCAACCAGATCCTTGACCGATAAGGTCGAGGCGGTGATTTCAAGCCGGGTAGGGGCGGCAAGGGTCATGGCAGGTCGGTCCGGATGTCTTCGACAATCTTGCCGTCGCGAAAGGCGATCTTACGGCGAGCTTGGGCGGCCACGCCTGGGTCATGAGTGACCATAATCAGGGTCAGCCCATCTCTATTGAGCTGTTTGAACAGGGCCAGCACCTCTTCGCCGGTCGCGGTGTCGAGGGCGCCTGTAGGCTCATCGGCCAGGATGAGGTCGGGATTATTGGCGAGTGAGCGCGCGATGGCGACACGCTGCTGCTGGCCGCCAGACATCTGATTAGGGCGGTGGCCGCGCCGCGAGCCCAGGCCCACCCGTTCGAGAAGCTCAGTGGCGCGTTTGCGGCGTTGAGCGGATGGCAGGCCAGCATAGGCCATCGGCAGTTCAACGTTTTGCAACGCGGACAGGCGGGGCAGAAGCTGGAACGACTGGAACACGAAGCCAATGCGACGACAGCGGAACTCAGCAAGCTGGTCGTCGTCGAGGTGACTCACATCCTCGCCTTCAAAAGCTTAGGTTCCGCCCGTC
>CANKEA010000178.1 GCA_947480815.1 Caulobacterales bacterium
GACGAGCCATGTTTCGGTCGCGTTGCCGCCAGCGGCCGCAAATGTAGATTTTGATGATTTCCTGGCTTCGGACGCTCCCGCTCCCGCTCCCGCTCAATAATGAACCTGTAGGCCGATCAACATGTCCAAGCGCTCAGTCCTATCCCGACGCAGCGTTTTGGCGGGCGTGGCCGCAACGACAAGTATCCCGTTTGCGGGACGAGCTCAGCCGCCGATAGGCCGGGAAATCCTTATTGGCCAAGGGCGGCTAAGGGGAACCTTGGAAGGCGATGCGCGCGTTTTCAAAGGCGTGCCCTATGCTGAACCCCCGGTAGGCTCACTGCGCTTCAGACCACCACAACGCGCAAAACCTTGGAATGGTGTTCTCACCGCCGATCAGTTTGGGCAAATCCCCCTGCAAGGGGGTGCCGCCAACGGCCAACCGTTAGCCAGCGAGGATTGCCTCTCTCTGAACGTTTGGGGGCCCAATACACCTGGCCCGCACCCGGTTTTGGTATTCTGCTATGGTGGCGGAAACAACGGCGGCTCGAGCAGCCAGCCAGTTTATGATGGAGCAGCCTTTGCTCGCGATGGCATTGTCGCGGTTACCCTGAACTACAGGGTCGGTGCGATGGGATGGCTGGAGCTCGGCCCCAGCCTTCCGGCTTATGCCGGAAGCGGAAACAACGCGCTTCGAGACATCATCGCCGGCCTAACTTGGGTCCGGGAAAACATTGCTGCCTTTGGAGGAGATCCGCGGCAGGTGACCCTTGGTGGCGTTCTAGCGGGCTCCAAAAACGTATTGGCGCTCCTGGCCGCCCCATCAGCAGCCGGACTTTTCCAGCGTGCAATCGCCATGAGCACCTCGGCCCATACCGTTCATGAACCGGCAGAGGCGGAGAAAGTCGCAAGGTTGATGATCGATGCCCATACGGGTGTGGCGCAAGACTTACTGACAGCGACCCCGGAAGCCTTATTGGCGGCACAGCGCAAGGTTCTGGATGGCTATAATCATAACTCGCCATTCCGCTCTATAATTGACGGTCAGTTCCTGCCGTCAGGGCTGTTAGACGCGTTCACGAAAGGGCGTTCGTCGAACGTCCCCCTACTCATTGGCACAACGCGCGATGAAAGCGCATCGACCTTGCCGCGCGGAGCGGCCGAAAAGCCATTTCCGATTGACCAGAAAGAGCTGAACAGCCTCGATTTATCGCAGATCAACGATATGGCGCTGCGTTATCAGAAGGCGTTTGCGGATCAGGTCGCGTTAGACCGCCGAAGGCGACTTGTGCACGCGGAAGAATACTGGATTTCTTGCCTGCGTGTTTGCGAAGCCCGAGCGAAACACAGCGCGCAGACTTACATGTATCGGTCTGACCGCGTGCTCGAAACAGGGCTATACAAGGGCTATGCCCCAAGCGGCTCTGATATACCGCTTAACTTTGCAACCTTGGATCAAGGTGAAGTGGTCAACACAGGCGCAACGATCACCGCTCGGGATCGCGCGCTCTCCAAGATCACCCATCAAGCCTGGGTGAATTTCATCAAGACAGGAACACCGTCTGCAGCAGAGTTACCGGCCTGGCCAAGCTATGCGCCGGACAAGCGCTCGACCATGATCCTGGGCTATGAACCCCACCTTGAATCAGATCCAAACCGAGATGAAAGACTGCTGTGGCAAGACACGTTTCGTTAGGCAACGGAACGACGGCATCATTTAGGCGGCAACGCCTTCACAGTTTTCAGCTGCGCACGCTTGTCGACCATGACCTCACCGGCCTTTGCCACAACAACCGTGGTGAGGAGGTTCCAGTAACCATCGAATGGATTGCCGGTCAGAACGACCAGGTCGCCCAGTTTGCCAGGCTCCAAAGTTCCTAAATCCGCACCACGATCAATAAACGCTGCTGAATTCGGCCCCATGATCTTAATGAGGTCGGTAGGCGAGAACATGAGGTTTAGAACCTTGAGTTCATGCGCTAGTGCCATGGTGGCGTTGTAGGTTGTGTCTGTGCAGTAGCCATAGGTTACCCCCGTATCAAAAAGGGTACGGCCGTTAACAGGCTTGTAGCCGGCCTCTTGGCCGCGCCCTTCGCCATCAAGAATGCCCTCAGGCCACGGACGGCCATCGCGGAACGTCGGCTTATTGTCCTTATTGAATACGTTGAAGACGGGCGCGCCAAAACCGCTGCACGACGCGACCTGAGCGCCTGCGGTCTTCAAAACCTGGGCCTGCGCCACGGTCACCCATCCAAAGTGCGGGGTATGAACCAGCTTCCGAGCCCCAAGGCTTGCCGCATCTGCCATGGCTTGTGGGCTGACAGCATGAACCTGCAGCGGGATGCCCTGCTTATTGGCTTCGTCAATCGCGACCCGCAGATTGTTGCGTTCGAGATCCGATGGCGCAAAAGGCTGAGATTTCAGCGGATAGATGACCTCTGCGATGGAGTCGGCACCTGAAGCCTTGGCCTTGGCCACGGCCGCTCTGACTTCAGCGTCTGTCTTGAGTGTCGCGAGCGGAACGGGTGCCGAAGCAAGGATGCGCGGCCCCTTGATAGCGCCGCTTTCGACTTTGCGCTTCAGCTCCAAAATACCGTCCGGATTATCGCCGCCAGACTGAACCGTTGTATAGCCAGCCTCCAAAAGCTCGCGCATCCGGTCGGCCGCTTGTTCCGCGAAATATTTCTCCGGTGGGCCGTAAACTAGATGGCGGTGGTCATCGATGAAACCCGGCATCACGGTCATGCCAGCGGCATCAATGACCTTGGCCCCAGCGGCGGCGGGGGCGGCACCCGCGGCAACGGAAACAATCTTGCCAGCGCGAACCTCGATGGACCCTTTTTCGATCACCTGACCGTTGCCAACGATGATCCGAGCGTTCGTGACGATCAAATTCTGCGCCGAAGCGGTGCCTGCCAAGGCTAAGCCGGACAACAGAAGTGCCGCAAACTGCGCATTAAACCGCATCATGTTCCCACCCATTTAGCCGCTCTTAGGCGACTTCTATTGAATAAAGTCAGCCACGCATATGCTGTCGACCAGCACAGGCGTGGCTGTTTCTCATGACCTAGGCAGGACGGGTCCGCCAGCTATCCACATAGGCCTCACGCGCGTCCTTGGCATAGGGCACCGGCGCGACCTTCACTCGGATTTCAGCCTGCTTGTGGCGCTCCACGGTGGTCTTTTCAGTACCCCCGTTTTCCTCGCCCCACACCATCGTCAGCACGTCGCCAATCTCAATGTTCTGGTCGACGACGCCAAGCGACAGCATCGTGCGTTCATTGAAACTGCAGCCGCCAAACATCGACAGGCCAACCACTTTACCGCCCATTTCCACGCGGTCGTACATCGACGAGGCGTAATTGCAGAGCGGGGTTTCAATGTACTTGTGGTTCTCACCCGGAGGCGCGAGCAAGGAGGCGTACACCTTTGCAACGTCTTCGCTATTCCAGGCGAAGGTCACCTTTTTACGCTGAGGGCCATCACCGACCCGTTCGAGCGCTTCGCGGCCAATGAAATCGTGATCGAATTTTACGATCATTCCGTAGCCAATTTCCTGGGGGCGTAGATAGTAGTCTTCGATGTTGTCCGAGACAAAACTGCCCCCGAGAGAACCCGCGACTTCATAACGGTTCATGCCGAGCCATTCCCGATATGATTTCATGGCCTCACCGGTATAGACGGCCGGCAGCGGCGACGGAATCCAGCCCGATTCCAACGTAATGCTGGAATACGATCGGGAACCCAGTTGGCGGAGACCGAACTCCTGGCCAGCCTCTAGAATGGCGGCGCGAATTTCATCGCGCTCTTCATACGGGCCCCAGAACTCCAAACCAGGCGCTCCGGCCATACCATGGCGCAATCCGCGCACCTTTCGGCCAGCGATCGTGATGGCGTCCATCGAGAAGAACTTA
>CANKEA010000179.1 GCA_947480815.1 Caulobacterales bacterium
GATCCTCAGACTGGAGTGCTGGCACCCCATTTCCTCACCGTTGCCAATATCGAAGCCAGCGACGGCGGCATCGAGATCGCCGCCGGTAACGCGCGGGTGCTGTCTGCCCGCCTGGATGACGCCCGCTTCTTCTGGGATGAGGACATCAAGGTCGGGTTCGAACCCTGGCTTGCCAAGCTCAGCGGAGTGACCTTCCACGCTAAGCTCGGCACCATGGCCCAGCGTGTTGAGCGGATCGTCGCCCTGGCGCGGCAGATTGCTCCGATGGTCGGTGCTGATCCGGACAAGGCGGCCGATGCCGCACGTTTGGCCAAGGCGGATCTCGCCAGCGGCATGGTGGGCGAGTTCCCCGAGTTGCAGGGCCTGATGGGTGGTTACTACGCCCGAGCGGCCGCAATGGACGGCGAGATCGCCGACGCCCTTCGCGACCAATATCGCCCGATGGGCCCGTCTGACACTGTGCCGACCGCGCCGCTTAGCGTGGCTGTGGCCTTGGCGGATAAGCTGGATACCCTGGTTGGGTTCTTTTCGATCGACGAAAAGCCCACTGGCAGCAAGGACCCCTACGCCCTGCGCCGATCGGCGCTCGGCGTGATCCGGATCGTGCTGGAAAACGCTCTCCGCCTACCGATGGGTCGGTTTGCGAGCGATGACTTGCGGGGCTTCTTCGCCGACCGCCTGAAGGTGACCTTGCGCGATCAGGGCAAGCGGCACGACTTGGTAGACGCCGTGTTCGCACTTGGCGACGACGACCTCATGCGGATTGTCGCGCGGGTCGAGGCGTTGAGCGCATTCCTTGCCACCGAGAATGGTGCCAACCTATTGGCTGGCTATAAGCGGGCAACGAACATTCTGCGCGCCGAAGAAAAGAAGTCCGGCTGGAAAAACGCCCCGTCTTACCTGCGCGACGCTGAGCCGCCCGAGGAAACCAAGCTGCGCCGGTCATTGCAGGAGCGCGAACTCTATATCCGCGGTGCCATCCAGGACGAACGCTTTGGTGAGGCTATGAAGGGCCTGGCCGAACTGCGCGGCCCGGTCGACGCCTTCTTCGAGAAGGTGCTGGTCAATTCAGATATCCCCGAGGAGCGTGAAAACCGCCTCAATCTGCTGGCCGAAGTGCGCGGCCTGATGGACCAGGTGGCGGACTTTTCACTGGTGGCCGGCTAGTTCCCCCGTCGCCCCGGCCGCAGTTTTTCCCCGTCATCCTGGTCGCAGCGAAGCGGAGCGCCGGGACCTCGGTCTTTCTTTTGAGAATGTTGCGCGCTTGTCCGGGATGAAGGCGATGAATCTCCGACGGGTCAGGCCGGCTCAGATCAATTTGGTAGCTTGATCCCTAACTCGCCCGCCAGATCTCGGATGAATTGAAACGCCACTCGGCCAGAGCGCCCGCCGCGCAGGACTGACCATTGCAGTGCCCGCTGGTCGAGGTCGTCTGTCTTGAGTCCTAACCGTACCGCATAGCCCTGCACGGCCTTCAGATAGGATGGCTGGTCCATGGGCGGGAAGCCGATCCACAGGCCAAAGCGGTCCGAAACACTGACCTCTTCCTCGGCATCTTCGGCGGCGTTGATCGCGCCCTGATCCTCGGCATGGCCACGCGGCATCAGGTGCCGACGATTGGACGTGGCGACGAACAGCACATTCTCCGGCGGACCGCCCACGCCGCCTTCCAGCGCCGACTTCAGGGCCTTGGCGGCTGAGGCACCTTCCTCGAACGATAGGTCGTCACACAGTACGACGAAACGCTCGCTGCGGCCCCGCAAGGATTCGAACAGGGCGGGGAGGGCTGTGATCTCGTCGCGGTCGATCTCAATAAGTTTTAGCGCTGAGTCGCCCTTGGCGAGGTCCATAAAGGCAGCCTTGGCCAGGCTGCTCTTGCCTGTGCCGCGCACACCCCACAGCAACACATTGTTGTTGGGCAGGCCCCGGGCAAAGCGGCTCAGGTTTTCCAGCACACGAGCCTTCTGGCGATCGACTCCGACCAACAGGTCTAGGCTCAAGCCATAGTCCGGAGCGGCCACGAAGGCACCGCTGGCGGTATCGTGGCGGAACATGCGCGCGGCCGAAAAATCGGCGGGCGGCGCCGGCGGAGGGGCCAAGCGGTCGAGAGCGTCTGCGATGCGGGCCAGCAAGGGCAAATGAGATGCGTCCATAGCCGCGTCGTAATGCCGCCTCGCTTGCATTGCAAAGTCTAGGTCTAGCCACTAGCTTCCGGCGTCTTCGCGGAAACCCTGTCCGCAGCCACTTTGCAATCGGAATCAAGCCATGCCCGCCGAACTCAATCAAATGCTAGCCGGCCCCCTGCCGATGCTCGTCATGATGTTCGTACTATTCTATTTCCTGATGATCCGTCCGCAGCAGCGCCGGGCCAAGGAACACGCGGCCATGCTGGGCAATCTGAAGCGTAACGACACCGTGGTGCTTTCGAGCGGCGTCATAGGTAAGGTTGTGCGCGTCGAGGACAAGGAAGTCGGCGTCGAAATCGCTCAAGGCGTCAGCATCAAGGTGGTACGGGGCATGATCACCGAGGTCCGAGCCAAGGGCGATCCGGCCCCGGCCAACGACGCCAAGACGTAATAAAAAGACCTCTCCAAAGGTCCGCCAGGAAACGCCCCGCACATGATGACCCTGTCACGCTGGAAGATCATCGCCGTCCTGATGGCGACGATTTTCGGCCTGCTGTTTACCCTGCCCAACTTGCTGCCGGCGCCCGTACTGGCCCGGCTGCCGGCGTTCCTGCCGCACCAGAAACTGAATCTAGGCCTCGACCTACAGGGCGGTTCGTATCTTCTGCTTGAGGTCGATACCGACGCCCTGCGCGTCGAGCGGCTGATAAACCTCGCGGAAGAGGTTGGTACCACCCTGCGCGCCGACGGCATCGACGTCACTGATCCGACCCAAGCCAATGGCGTGGTCAGCGTCCGCGTGACCGATTCGGCCAAGGTTACCGTTGCCGCCGATACCTTGCGCAAGAAGGTTGGCACCCCCCTGGCCGGCACGATTGGTGGCACCGATATCGTCGTCAACGCCAAGCCTGATCAGCATCTCGAGGTCAGTTTCGTCCCCGCCGCCCAGGCGGCCGACGCAGCCAAGGCGGTTGATCAGTCTATCGAAATCATCCGTCGCCGCATCGACAGCCTGGGCACCAAGGAGCCCGCGATTATCCGCCAGGGCCTCAACCGAATTGTGGTGCAGGCACCTGGTGAGAGCGATCCGGAAAAACTCAAGAACGTTATCGGCCAGACGGCCAAGTTGACATTCCAGATGGTGGACGAGACCACCACGCCTGAGGATATCGTCGCCGGCCGCGTGCCGCGCCGCCTGATCCAGCTCCCTTCGGAAGATGGCTATGCCGCCAGCTATCTGGTCGACCGCCGCGCTTTGGTAACGGGTGAGATGCTGACCGATGCGCGCCAGGCCTTCGACCAGCAGACCGGCCGCGCCGAAGTGACCTTCCGCTTCAACGGCGTGGGCGCGCGGCGCTTTGGCGACGCGACGGCCAAGAACATCGGCAAGCGCTTCGCCATCGTTCTCGACAACAAGATCATCTCTGCGCCCACCATCCAGAGCGCCATTACCGGCGGCAGCGGCGTGATTACCGGCAATTTCACCGCCGAAAGCGCCAATAACCTGGCCATTTTGCTGCGGTCCGGTGCCCTACCGACGCGCCTCATTGTTGAGGAACAGCGCACTGTGGGGGCCGAACTGGGTGCCGACGCCGTTCGGGCGGGCGCGATCTCGCTCGGTATCGGCGCGGCGGCGATGTTCGTGTTCATCATTCTGGCCTACGGCCTTTTCGGGGTGTTCGCGGCCCTGGCTCTGATCGTCAATGTGCTGATGATCGTGGGGATAATGAGCCTGACCCAGGCCAC
>CANKEA010000180.1 GCA_947480815.1 Caulobacterales bacterium
AGAAGTCAGGCAGACTGGCGGGCCCGACCAGGTTCATCACAGCGTTGCCATCGTTCAGCATCTGGCGATAGCGCTCAAGGTCAGCGGTCTGTACCTCGGTCGCACCGGTTAGGGCGCGGAAGCCGTCTGCACCCAAGGGCTCCAGGGGTTGTGGCGGCTCAGGCGGCGGCGCGTCGGACATGGGCCAGCAGAGCGGTTAGGGCACCGGGGGTGACGCCTTCAATACGGGCCGCCTGCCCCAGGGTGACGGGCCGCACCATAGCCAGCTTGCTCCGGACCTCGTTAGAAAGCCCCCCAATGACGGCATAGTCCAGCGAATCGGGCAGTTTCAGCGCCTCGTCCTCACGCAGAGCCGCGGCGTCCGCCGTCTGGCGATCAAGATACCCCGCATAGGCCGCATCGATTTCTACCTGTTCGCGGGCCGTGGCGGGCCAGTCGGCAATCTGCGGCCAGACCTGGGCTAGGCGGTCGAGATCAATCTCCGGATAGGCCAGCAGCCCAAATACGTCGCGGCGATGGCCGTCCTGGCCGACTTTCATCCCGGCAGCGGCGGCCTGGGGCGGGGAAAGTGTTAGAGACCTTGCTTCAGCGCGCACGGCATCGAGCTGGCGCTGTTTCACGTGAAACGCCTCGGCACGCTCTGGCCCCACAAGGCCAAGCCCAATGCCAAGCGCGGTCAGCCGCTGATCGGCATTGTCCGCGCGCAGCGTGAGCCGATATTCCGCCCGACTGGTGAACATGCGGTAGGGCTCGCTAACCCCACGCGTGACCAGATCGTCGATCATCACCCCGATATAGGCCTGGTCGCGACCCAGGATCACGGGGTCCTGCCCGTTAGCAGAGCGGGCAGCATTCAGCCCCGCCACGAGACCCTGCGCGCCCGCTTCCTCATAGCCCGTCGTGCCATTGATTTGACCGGCAAGGTAAAGGCCGGGCAGGCGCTTAGAGACCAGGCTGGGCAGCAATTCACGCGGATCGACATAGTCATATTCGATGGCGTAACCGTAGCGTAGCACCTCGACCCGTTCCAATCCGGCCATGGTGCGCAGGAACAGCAATTGGGCTTCTTCAGAAATCGAGGTGGAGATCCCGTTGGGGTAAACCGTCGGGTCGTCGAGGCCTTCGGGCTCTAGGAAAACCTGGTGGCTGTTGCGGTCGGCAAAGCGCACAACCTTGTCCTCAATCGACGGACAATAGCGCGGACCAATGCCGGTCGCGCGACCGCCATAGACCGCCGATTCGCCGAGGCGCTCGGCGATGATCTTATGCGTGGCTTCATTGGTATAGGTGACGCCGCAGGCGACTTGGGGGCCGGCAATGGGCAAAGCGCCCGCTGCGGTCAGGAAAGAAAACGCCGTTGGGCATTCGTCGCCAGCCTGGCTCTCAATCGCGTGCCAATTGATCGTGCGGCCATCCAGGCGCGCTGGCGTGCCCGTCTTTAGGCGCCCCATTTCAAAGCCAAGGCTGTAGAGCTGCTCGGAAAGCCCAATCGCCGCGGCCTCGCCATGGCGCCCCGCAGGCGTGCGTGATTCACCTCGGTGAATCACGCCCTTAAGGAAGGTGCCCGTCGTCAGCACCACACTCGGCGCATGGTATGAGATGCCCGCGCCATCGATCACACCGGCGACCCGCCCGCCAATGACGATTAAATCCTCTACTGGCGTCGCCACAATGTCGAGATTGGGCTGATCGGTCAGCGCAGCCTGCATACCCTGGCGATAGAGCTTGCGATCAATCTGCGCCCGCGGCCCACGCACGGCGGGGCCTTTGGAACGGTTAAGCAAGCGAAACTGGATCCCGGCCCGGTCCGCGATCCGGCCCATCAACCCGTCTAGGGCGTCGATTTCACGTACCAAGTGGCCCTTGCCTAGGCCGCCAATGGCTGGGTTGCAGCTCATCTCGCCAATGGTGTCGGCGCGATGGGTCAACAGTAAGGTGCGGGCACCGGTGCGTGCAGACGCAGCGGCGGCTTCACAGCCGGCGTGGCCGCCGCCGATTACGATCACATCCCAGATATTAGGCTCGGAAATTGGCATGCGGCGTTCCAATACGCTTTTGGCGGTGCCGCGTCGATAATTTGCGCTGTTTCACGTGAAACGGTGTTCGCCAAAACCGGCCTTCAATCGTGACGACGCAACTACTTGCCGATGCAAAAGCTCGAAAATACGCGGCCCAGCACCTCGTCGGCCGTGACCTTTCCGGCCACCCGCTCCAGCGCCCGCGCCGCCAACCGCACATCCTCGGCCGCCAGCTCCGCCCCAACCTGTAAGGCCGCTGACGCCGACATCAGCCGGTCACGCGCATCCGACAACCGCTCCTGATGGCGCAGGCGCGTGGCGGACGGGAAGTCAGACCCCGCCATCAAGCCGATGGTCCTTGCCTCCAGCCAGGCTCTTACCGGGTCGGCACCACTGCGACCGACGGCGGACCGCAATACATCTAACCCAGCGATCGCAGCCCAACCATCGGCCGCCTGGGTGTCGTCCCCTTCATTAAGATCAGACTTATTGATCAGACAGAGGTCCCCTGGCCGGGCCTCTAGGCGCGCCTCGACCCAGGCATGGTCACCCGCCGATCCATCAACCACCAGCACACGCAAATCAGCCTCTTCAGCCCAGGCCCGCGCCCGGCGCACGCCCTCAGCCTCGATTTCTTCTTCTGATTCCCGCAAGCCAGCGGTGTCGGCCAACAACACCTGGTAGCCAGCAAGCACCATGGGCTGTTCGATGACGTCGCGTGTCGTGCCGGGCGTTGCCGCCACAATGGCCGCCCCGCGCCCAACTAGGGCGTTGAGGAGGCTGGACTTGCCGGCATTCGGCGCGCCGATCAGCGCCACGCGAAGCCCCTCCCGCACCCGTCGCCCGCGCATGGCATCATTAAGCGCCGCGTCGAGCTGGCCTAAAAGCCCATCAATAGCGGGCCTTGCCTGGGCCGCGACATCGGCCGGCAGGTCTTCGTCCGGAAAGTCGATAGCGGCCTCAAGGAACGCTAGGATCTCCACCAGCGTCGCGCGCCAAGCCTCGTAGCGCCGGCTCAGCGCCCCACCAAGCTGATCTAACGCCTGCCTTGCCTGGGCCGCGGTCTCGGCCTCGACCAGGTCAGCCACGGCCTCAGCCTGGGTCAAGTCCAGCTTACCATTGGCGAAGGCGCGGCGGGTGAACTCGCCGGGCTCGGCCAACCTCGCGCCAAGGGCGAATGCGGCCTCGAGCACAATGCCAACGATGCCAGGGCCGCCGTGCAACTGAAGCTCGGCCATATCCTCGCCCGTATAGCTCGCGGGACCCGGCATCCAAAGCACCAGACCCTGATCCAGCGCAGCATTACAGTGGCTAAGCCGGCGGAGGCTGGCGCGGCGCGGCACCGGCAGTGACCCAGCCAACGCCTGCACCAGGGCCGCGGTCCCGGGGCCCGAGAGGCGAACGACCGCCAAGGCCGCGCGGCCAGGCGCGGTGGCCAGCGCAACAATAGTATCAGTCATCGGCGGTTTAGGATTTCTTGCTCATGCCTGCCGTGGTGGCGGCGGTCATTAAATTGCGGAACTGCTCTTGGGCACCGGCCCCGAGCGCCATCCCGTTCTTCAAAAGCTCATCGGGGGCCAGCATGTTGATGTTCGCGCTCAGCCGCTTCTGCACCTCGCCGACGGGGTGTTCGTTTAGCGGCGATACGTCCGGCAAGCCCATGAAGGCCCGCGCTTCCGCCGGGATACAGTCCACATCGATCGTCACCTTCATGGCGCACTCCGTATTCCTGGCGCTATAAGCCAAACTCTATAAGTACGTCACAAAAGAAGGAGGTCCAGAACCATGTTGCGGATCCAGTTTGAGCAAACCGGCGGGCCGGACGTGTTGCAGGCAGTCGATGTGCCG
>CANKEA010000181.1 GCA_947480815.1 Caulobacterales bacterium
AATACTGAGTGTCGCCAGCCAGCCCGTCGAGCGTGATCGGCAACGGTGCCCCGGCCGTCAGGGCCGCCTGGGCGGACTGTCGACCGTAAACCCCGGGAACGGTCCCGTAGACAACCGATACGGTCCCGCCCTGGTTCGGAGCAAGCACGTTAAGCTTGATCGAATTGGCGGTCGGTGCGCCAAGCAGAATCGTGCCGACAAAACTCGTCGGCGTCGAAACCGGGGGAGCCGTAGGAGCAGTCGGCTGGGTGACAGCGGGAGGAGAAACTGTCGCTGGCGTAGCGCCGCCACTACTGCTGCTGCCGCCGCAAGCGGATAAAAGTGTCAAAAATGCAATATTTCGGCAATGCTTCAGAAAGATTTCATAATGACGATTATCTATTATAGAAATTTTGCTGCAATAATGTATTCGAAGAATTTTAATCGCGTATGATACCAAAACGATGGGCACCGTAATCAAAATGTCAATTTCGATATTATGTAGCGTTTAATAGCTGACTTTTTTCGCAGATGATGTGTCAGAAACCGATATCCGGCGAGACGCTCCCGGTTTCGGCCCAGACCTGTTTTGGCCGATAGGAGACCGCCAAAACCCGATCGAATTCAACTGGAAATTTCGCCCTCAACACGGCGGTCGGGCGGGCTATGACCAGATCACCGTGGACCTCGTCCGGATCGTCATGCGGTGGCGCATTCGGCGCGATGAGTAGCTGTGCAGCGAGTTCCTGGATTTCGGTGCGGGTTTCATCGACCGTGGGCCATTGCCACTTTTGTTCCACTGGCACGCGGCCAGTCCCATCCGTGATGTTCATAGCCTTGAGCATCCGCGCTTCGGCCTCTTCCACGAACTCTTTAAATCTGACCGGATCCATCGCCGAATAGACCAGGATAAACTCCGGAAAACTGCGGTGCGGTGACAACGCTTTTCGCAGCACCTCCGGGAGGTTGAGGTAGAGCGTCGCCGTGATGTGGTTCCCATCACGCATAACGAACGTCGCCCGGTTGTCGGGCAGCTCATGGGCCTGGGCGCAAGACGCTACAGCCCAAGCGGCGAGCGCCAGACAGCGCAGCCTAGACCTCATCGGCAACGCCATCAGGGTCAACGGCAATAGTTGATACTCGGCTGGCTGGTCGCCCCCGCCGCATTGAGAAACTGGAAGTTCCAGCAGGACGACTTCCCGGCGTTCGCATTCTGCGCGAGCAGGTCAGTCAACGCTGTGCCGGTGACGGCCTTGTAGCGGATGCGATAGGTCCCGGCGGCATTGGCGTAGCTGTCTGTACCTGTCTCATTGGTTGTGAAGGGATTGTTTGAGGTGAATTGCAGCACTTGATAGCCATCGGTGCCGTCGGTGGTCAGGGTCATGTTTGAGACCGCAAATGGAGTCACGGGCGGCTGGCGTAGCGGCTTGTACTTAGCACCCTGACCCGCAAGGTCTGGGCTCGGTATGCCCCGCAGACAGGACATCACATAGGGCGATGCGTCGGTCACATGATAGCTGTAGCCGACGGGCCCGTTGGGCTCTGGCGCAGTATTTCCACCACAAACACCATCACGCGGGGCCACGCTACCGTCGGCATTGTTGTAGCCAAAGATCGCGAAGCCATCGAGCGCCCAACCCAGCGGGTGGGTATCCCAATAGCTCGCGGGGGCTTCCGCCATCAGGCAGTTGGGTGCCGCATGGTAATGGTAGTCATCCGCCCGTCCGGCGTGCCCGTTACAGATATCCAATTCGCCGAGAACCTTGGTATCGCCGTTCTGGCATCCGCCCTGTTTGCACGGGTTGAAAATCGGCACACCATTCACCGCTACCCCGACGGGGCCATCGGTGACGGCGGTTGGTCCAGACGCAATCACCGGTGCCAGCGGGATTTTCCAGGCGTTCGTCCCGGTGAAAGCCTGCGCAAGGGGAACCTGCAGGTTCGTGGCCGTGATACCGTTCATCATGGCGTGGCTAGGGATACCGACCGAGCTGATCTTGGCGTAATCGGAAGCCGTGCAATCGACACCGACGCTCGCGGTCCAAGGGGCGGTCGACGTCTGGATCTGGGCGCAGTTAGTGGCCGCCAGACCCACCGGCGCTGTGGTGTTCCGCGTATAGCTCACATTCAAGACCGAGGTAGCCAAGGTGACGGACTTGAGAGCGTCTGTAACGATCTTACCAGTGACCTGATTGACCGGCTGACTGAACGCCAGAACATCCGACACCGCATAGACCGTAAAGGTATAGATTTTCGCGCCTGGACCCTGCGAACAGGGCGGCGCATAGGCATTCCCGGCCCCGTCATCGGCAGCACCCAACACACCGACGCCAGCGGTATTTACCGTCAGTCGGGCTGTGGCCGCCGGAATATTGTAGATGATCCAGTTCCACTTCATCGTGCCGTCACCCGGTAAGGTAGTCATCAGCATGACGAACGCCTTGGTGCTAGTCGGCGCATTTTTCCACGAAAGCGGCATCGACAGCTTGGCCCCGTCGCAGGTGAATGCCTGCGGCATTGTTCCGCCATCAACGGCGGCCGAGCTGGTCAGGGCGAACGACCCGGATGTCACCGTCGGGGTTGTCGAGGTCGTCGGAGTCGTCGGCGTCGTTGGCGTTGTGGGGGCCGTCGGGGTCGTGACCGTGGTCGTATTGCTCGATCCGCTTCCCCCGCCGCCACCGCAGCCGGCCAACAACAGCCCGGCGCAGATCACAAACGGCACAAGAGCGCGGCTCATCGTTCCTCACCTGGCAATAGATGCGCGGAGTAGCGAGCCCAACGCCCGTGGCTCAGACCACTTGCCGCATTGAGTGTTTCAATAATCGTATCTACCGCCGGAGGTGAAACGCTACGTCAAATTTACATGGGGTGCGGGTCATAGGCAATGACCCGTGTACCGCCCAGCCGGCAGATGATCGATTTGTCTTGGAAGCCGACACAGCCACCGTAAAGTCTTTCCCAGTCTGATATTGCTGCCCCCTTGCGAGCGGGCGAGCTTGACCACAAGGAACGAAATGGCGGCAAAACGGCTGCGACCCAAGGCACCGACCAAGGCCACGCCTGCACCGCGGGCGTGGCAGAGGATGCTATCGGGCCGGAGACTGGATCTCCTCGATCCCTCACCGATGGACATCGAGATCGACGATATCGCCCATGGGCTGGCGCGTGTCGCGCGCTGGAACGGCCAGACCATCGGCGAGCACGGGTTTTCCGTCGCCCAGCACAGCCTGGTAGTCGAGGAGATTGCCGCCCATCTCTTGCCGGGCCTCGACGCGCGCTGGCGGCTGGCGGCCTTACTGCACGATGCGGCGGAATATGTGATTGGCGATATGATCAGCCCGTTCAAGGCAGCGCTGGGCATGAGCTACAAGGATTTCGAGCACCGGCTGGAACATGCCATCCACATCCGCTTCGGCCTGCCCGCCAAGGCACCGCCGCATATCCAGAAGCTGATCAAGTCCGCCGACCGGGCCTGCGCCTACTATGAGGCGATTCAGTTGGCCGGATTTTCGCCGGCCGAGGCACTGCAACTGTTTGGAGCGCCACCCAGACGCTACAGCCTGACCATTGAGCCCTTGGGGCCCGCTCAGGCGCAGGCACGCTATGTTGAGCGGTTCAACCTGCTGTCGGTCGCGTCTGGCTATACGCCCCCCAACGGCGAGGCTTTCGACACGGAATGACATCACCGGTTGTCATCGGCCTTTCTGCCGTCGCGATGGCGGTGACTGACGGAGAGGCGGTCGTTCTGACCGTGCGCCCCGGCGGCGGTGCCCCTGCCCTGCCGTTTGGTCCGTTCGACCCTCAAGGCGACCGAACCTTCGAACTGGCGCTGCGGGCCTTCGTGTCTCAGCAGACCGG
>CANKEA010000182.1 GCA_947480815.1 Caulobacterales bacterium
CAGCGCGACCTAGATTTTGCCCGAAAATATGCCCTTCCGGTCACGCCTGTCGTGCTGCCGCCCAGCACGGACCCAGTCGATTTCAGCGTCGGCAGGGAGGCCTATACCGGGCCGGGCACGATCTATAACTCTGATTTTCTTGATGGTTTGGCCATCGAAGCGGCCAAGGCTGAGGCTATCGCCCGCATTGAAGCCCTGGGCAAGGGCTTGGGGGCCACGGTCTATCGGCTGCGCGACTGGGGTGTAAGTCGCCAGCGCTACTGGGGCTGTCCGATCCCGGTGATCCATTGCACCGCTTGTGGACCTGTGCCGGTACCGACAGACCAGCTGCCGGTGGTGCTGCCAGACGATGTGACCTTCGACCGCCCAGGCAATCCGCTGCTGCGCCACCCGACCTGGCGGCACGTCTCCTGCCCGTCGTGCGGCGGCAAGGCCGAGCGCGAAACCGACACGCTGGACACCTTCGTCGACAGTAGCTGGTACTTCGCTCGCTTCACCAATCCGGGCGCGGGCACCGCCATCGACAAGGACGCTGCCGATCACTGGCTGCCGGTCGATCAGTATATTGGCGGGGTCGAGCATGCAGTGCTGCACCTGCTGTATGCCCGCTTTATCACCCGCGCCCTGAGGGACGAGGGCATGCTGTCGGTGCGGGAGCCGTTCGCGGGCCTGTTCACCCAGGGCATGGTGACCCACGAGACCTATAAAACCGCCTCTGGCGACTGGGTGCAGCCCGATCAGGTTACCCTGGTGAGCGACAGCGGTGTGCGCCGCGCTGTCTACACCGACACTGGCGAGGATCTGGTGGTGGGCGACATAGAGAAGATGTCGAAATCGAAAAAAAACGTAGTCGCGCCGGAGGCGATATTCTCGGCCTATGGCGTCGACGCCGCCCGCCTGTTCGTGATGTCCGACAGCCCGCCCGAGCGGGACGTGCAATGGACCACCGGCGGGGTCGAGGGCGCAAGCCGCTTCGTTCAGCGGGTCTGGGCCGAATTCGAGACCCCCGTCACAGCCGGCGGCTCGGACGACGACGCCCTGGCCCTGCGCCAGGCCGCGCACCGGCTGATCGAAGCCGTGACCGACGGTATTGAGGGCTTCCGCTTCAACTCGGCCATCGCCAAGCTGTACGGCTTTCTCAATACCCTGAAGGCCAATAGGGCCGGCGGGGCGGCGCGCGCCGAGTCCCTATCGATCCTGGCGCGATTGATCGCCCCCTTCACACCGCATCTGGCCGAGCAATGCTGGGAAAAGCTGGGCGAAGCCGGCATGATCTGCGACGCGCACTGGCCAGACGCCGATCCGGCCCTGACCGCCCAAGACGAGATTTTCCTGCCGGTTCAGGTCAACGGCAAGCGGCGCGGCGAAATCCGTGCGCCGGTCGGTGCTGCGCATGCTGATGTCGAAAAAATCGCCCTGGCGGACGCCAACGTTACGACGCACCTTGATGGCCTGACCGTTCGCAAGGTGATCGTGGTGCAGGACCGTATCGTCAACATCGTGGCCAACTAGATGAACCGACTGCGCGCGTCGCTGATCGGCCTGATGCTCCTCTCGCTGACAAGCTGCGGGTTCACACCGCTCTATGCCGCGCCCGGGGTCGCCTCGGGTATATCAACCATCGCCATCAGCGCGCCGCAGGGACGCTCGGGGTTCCTGCTGCGCCAGTCTTTGGGCGACGCCTTCGCCCACGACGCCTCGGCCCCGACGGCCTATCGCCTGGCCTTGTCCTACAACGAGCAGAAAATCCCCCGCGGCGTGCGGGTCGACAGCGTGGCTAATCGCTACGAGCTGGTGCTGACCGTCGGGTACATCCTGACCACCGCCTCCGGAACACCCGCTAAGACCGGAAAGGTGCAGGCCCGCGTAACCTATGATTCCGCCGACCAGCCCTATGCGTCCATCGCCGCCGAACAAGACGGGCAGGAGCGCGCCGCCGCCGAAGCCGCGCGGCAGATTCAGATCGAACTGGCCACCTGGATGGCCAGCAATAAGCCCACCTAAATGATCCTGACGCGCCGCCCGGACATCGAGCGGTTCCTCAAGGGCCCAGACGACAGCGTGCGCGTGGCCCTGATCTACGGCCGCGACACGGGAATGGTGCGCGAGCGCGCCGATAGTCTGGCCCGCAAGATCGTGAAGGACCCGGACGACCCGTTCGACGTCTCCGCCCTGACGGGGTCCGACGCCGAAGACGAGGGAGCGTTGGAAAGCGCCCTGACCGCCCAATCCATGACTGGTGGCCGGCGGCTGGTGCGGCTGCGACTGTCCAGTGACAAGGCGGGACCAGACCGCGCGGCCGCCGCCGCCCTGACCGCCCACGCCAATGGTGAGCTTAATCCGCTGGCGTTTTTCCTAAT
Organism: Caulobacterales bacterium; assembly: GCA_947480815.1. Lineage (GTDB taxonomy): Bacteria > Pseudomonadota > Alphaproteobacteria > Caulobacterales > Caulobacteraceae > Caulobacter. The sequence continues at coordinate 2,361 of CANKEA010000182.1, forward strand.
TGAGGCCGGGGCGCTAGGGCGCGACAGCCAACTGCGCAAGGCGGCGGAAGCCAAGGGCTTCAATGAGACCTGCGTGGTCATGCCCGCCTATGAAGACGAGCCCGGCGATGTGGCGCGGCTAGTGCGCGAGGGCTTAGCTGCCGACAAGGTGTCGCTGACCAACGATGCCTTGGCCTTGCTGGTTGAGCGCCTGCCGCGCGACCGCGGCGTGGCACGGCAAGAAATAGAGCGCCTGGCGCTATTTCTGGGCCCGGGAAGCGGGGCACAGGGCGATGTCACCCTGCTGGCCGACTTTTTCGGGGTTGAGCCTGAAGCCTCCCTATTCGAAGCCGCCAACGACGCGTTCGGTGGCCGACTTGGCGCGGCTCAGGGCCACTTGCGGCGAGCCCGGGCGGAAGGCGAGGGGGGCCCGGCCACGGTGAGGGCGGCCGGCATGCATCTGACGAAGTTGCGCAAGGCCTTGACCCTGATGGCCAGCGGTACCGAGGCCAGTGCTGCCGCCAAATCGGTTGGGGTGTTCTGGAAGACCGAACGCGAGTTCCTGCGCCAGGCCCGCGCCTGGTCGCTGACTGAACTCGATAAGCTTCAGCCGCGGGTCCTGGCGGCCGACCGCGCCTGTAAAACCGCCGGTGCGCCGGACGATCTAATCGCCGAGCGTCTGGTGCTAACCATCGCTGGGCGGGCGCGCGCCCTTGGCCGTTGATGGCGATTGAGGCTATCACGCGGGGAAAGCCCCTGTGAGCCTCATACCATGACCGACACTCCGCCCAACCGCCTATCGATCAATCCCGAAAGCCCCCATTATGACGCCGCCTTGCTAGAGCGTGGTGTAGGCGTGCGTTTCAAGGGCGCCGACAAGCAAAACGTCGACGAATACTGCGTCAGCGAAGGCTGGGTGCGGCTGGCGGTGGGTAAGGCGGTCGACCGCAAGGGAAACGCCATGACGGTGAAGCTGCAGGGTCTGGTTGAACCCTATTTCCGGGACATTGCGGCCTCGGAGGGCTAGAAAATGGTGGAATACACTGGGGGATGTGCCTGTAGGGCGGTACGGTTCAAGATTAGGGCCGAACCGGCGGGGGTGCGCTATTGCATGTGCCGTGGCTGCCAGTACCTGGGTGCCGGTAGCGGCACAGTCGGGGCGGCATTTCCGTTAAGCGCCGTGACCATGACCGGCGAGACCAGTGACTTCGCCAACACCGCCGACAGTGGCACCCAAATGCACCGCCGGTTTTGTTCAGCCTGCGGAACCCCGCTGTTTAGCCAGGCTGAGTCGCGGCCGGGAACCATCATCATCCGCGTCGGTGCCATGGACGATCCTGACGCGTTCGTCCCCACCTCGATCATTTGGACCAAGTCGGCACCGAAATGGATCTGCCTTGATGAGAACCTGACCATGGTCGAGGGTCAGCCGGTCAGCCCGGCGCCGAGCAATCCTTAAGTATCAGGAATTATTGGCTATTTTGTACCAGAC
>CANKEA010000183.1 GCA_947480815.1 Caulobacterales bacterium
GCGTCGTCTCGTAGGGTCATCATGGCGTAGAGGCTAGCCTGGCGATAATGCGGCGCGAAAACCCGCCCCACCCGCGCAAATGGCCCGGCATAATTGGGCAAGACCACGTTGCGCAGAAACCGCTCGGCGCGCGGATCGTCGAAATTACCGTTCCAATCTGCACCGCCGTCATAGGTCGTGGGATGCAGAAAGAAGATGTCGGCGGGTGGATCCTTCACGGTCCAGGCCCGTGGATTTTTCGGCATAAGGGCCCAGGCTCGGGCATCCGCATAGTTGGGTACGGGTGGCGGCTTGTAGGTCTGGAACGGAGTTTTCGGATCAAGTAGCGAGCGCAAGATATCGTCCCGCCAGATGATACTCCCAGCGATCAGTACCGTCAGCAATCCGCCGACGGTCGCAATAAGCCAAACCCGGCCGCCAAATAACCTGAACAGCCAGAGCCAAACCGCCCGCAAGCGGTCGATCGGGTTGAGGCGTGGCGGCCTAACGATAGGGGTCCTCCTGGCTCAGATAAGACCGCACATAATCGGCGATACCGTCTTCCAGCGGCGTCGATGGCGCGGCGTAGCCAGCGAAGCGCAGGCGGTCGATCGGCCCTTGTGTGAAATATTGGTACTTGTCGCGGATCAGTTCCGGCGTCGGCACAAATTCGATGGCGGGCGTCTGACCGGCCGCCCCGAAGGTTGCCGAGGCGAGATCGTTGAATGACCGCGCGGTTCCCGAGCCCATGTTGAACACCCCGTTGACCTGGGGATTATCCAGCAGCCAAAGCATGGCCTGCACACAGTCGCGCACATAGACAAAATCGCGCAGTTGTCCGCCATCGGCACAGTTCGGATTGTGCGACTTGTAGAGTTTCACCGTTCCGCCGGCGGCAATCGTGGGCCAAATCTGCGCCACCACCGACTTCATCGCGCCCTTATGACCCTCGTTAGGGCCATAGACGTTGAAGAACTTCAGCCCCGCCCATTGCGGCGGCGCGGCCCCTCGGTCCGTCTGGCGGCGCGCATAAATGTCGAACAGGGCTTTAGACCAGCCATAGGCATTCAGCGGGCGCAGCGCCTTCAGCGCGTTCAGGCTGTCGTCGTCCGCAAAACCGCCAGTTCCGTCGCCATAGGTCGCTGCGCTGGAAGCGTAAATCAGCCGCCTGCCGTGTGACGTGCACCAGTCGAACAGATCGCGGGACAGGGTGAAGTTGGAATGAATGATCTTGTCTGCGTCCGGCTCGGTGGTCGAAGATACCGCCCCCATGTGCACGATGGCCTGGGTCTCAGCACCCCGCCCGGCCAACCAGTGTGGCAAGTCATCCGGATCAATGAAATCGGCGATGGCGTGCTTGGCAAGATTGCGCCATTTGCCGCTTTCGGCGCTGCGCAGGCGATCGCTGACCGCAACATCATAGCCCTGATCAACCAGGGCGGCGGCAATGTTGGAACCAATGAAGCCCGCCCCGCCCGTGACCAAAATCAAACGGCTCATCGGTTCGCATCCAATTTTGCCATGCGCTCAATGGCAGCGCTGGTGGAATAGCCTTCAACCAGGGGGGCCAGTTGCACGATCCCGCCCCAGCTGCGCACTTCCTTGGCACCAACCACTGTGGCCTCGGTGTAATCAGCACCCTTGATCAGAACGTCTGGCCGCACCGCCTCAATAAGGGCTAGCGGTGTATCCTCCGAAAAGGGTGCCACCAGATCGACGTGGCTCAGGCCCCCCAGCACCACGGCGCGGGAGTCCAGGTCGTTGACCGGCCGGCTATCCCCCTTCAGGCGTTTGACCGATGCGTCGCTGTTGATCCCGACAATCAGCCGATCGCACCAGCCTCGGGCTTGGACCAGGTAGCTGATGTGGCCGCGGTGCAGAATGTCGAAACAACCGTTGGTAAATCCAACTTTCAGGCCCTGCGCCCGCCATGCCACCGCCAGGCGCGCCGCGCGTTCAAAACTTGCGATCTTGGCCTCCGCTGGCGCAAGCCGGGCGGCAACCTCCGCCTCGATCAGCTCTTCCGACGAGACCACGGCTGTGCCGGCCTTGCTCACCGCCACGCCGCTCGCCAGCAAGGCCAGTTCGACAGCGTCGCCGTACGCCGCGCCGGCTGCCAGGGCGAGGCCCAGCGCGGCTAGGGCCGTATCCCCAGCGCCGGAGACGTCGAACACTTCGCGTGCCGAACCGCGGAAGTGGCGCACAACGCTACCCCTCTGCAGCAGGCTCATGCCCCGCGCCGCACGTGTGACCAAAATACCGCCGACGTCGCACAGCGTCAGGGCATGGGCCAGGGCCGCCTCGACTTGCGCATCCGTATCGGTCGGCATGTCGGTGACATGCGCCAGCTCGGCCGCATTAGGTTTCAGCAGCGCGGCGTTCCCATATCGGTGCAGCCCGCGAGCCTTGGAATCGACGATCAGCGGCGCGCCAGAAAGCCGAGCTGCCTCCAGGCAGGCGGCAATGACCGCATCGCTGACCGCGCCCTTGCCATAGTCCGACAGCAGGATCGCCCCAGCGTCGCGCGCCGCATGGCGCACGGAATTGACCATCTTGTCAGCGAAGGCCCACGGCAGCGCCCCAATTTCTTCAGCATCAACGCGCAACAATTGCTGGCCACCCGCGACATACCGGGTCTTTACGGTGGTCGGCCGGCCTGGCACGCTGACCAGATGGCCCTCCATGCGCCCCTCGGACTCCAGCATCCGCAGGGCGTCAGATCCGGCGGGGTCCTCGCCCAGCACGCCGGCAAGGGCGGCTATTCCGCCAAGCGCAGCAACATTGCGAGCCACATTGCCGGCACCGCCGAGCATCGAAGCTTCGCGCACCCGCGCCAGGACGGCGACAGGGGCCTCAGGACTAGTACGACCAACCTCACCATAGACAAAGCGATCCACCATCACATCGCCCACACAGGCGACACGGGCCTGCGTGATCAAACCCAGCAAGGATTGGAGTGCGGTAAGGTCCATCACCGCCCCTTGGCGTTTCGCGCCTTGGTCAAGGCATCATAGGCCAGAAGCTCAGTGCACAAGGCCTCGAACTGGCTCATCGGCACCATATTAGGTCCGTCTGACGGTGCCCGATCCGGATCAGGATGCGTCTCAATAAACACGCCTGCGACGCCAACGGCGACAGCAGCCCGTGCCAGAACAGGCACAAACTCTCGCTGGCCCCCAGAACTGGTCCCCTGGCCGCCGGGTTGTTGCACCGAGTGGGTCGCGTCGAAAATTACCGGGCAACCTATTTGCGCCAGAATTGGCAGCGCCCGCATGTCGGATACGAGGGTATTGTAGCCAAACGACACGCCTCGCTCGCACGCCATCACATTAGGATTGCCCGCGTCGGTCAATTTGGCGATGACGTTCTTCATGTCCCAAGGGGCCAGGAACTGGCCCTTCTTGACGTTGACGGCCTTGCCCGTCTTGGCAGCGGCGACAAGCAAGTCTGTTTGGCGGCTTAGAAACGCCGGAATTTGCAGAACGTCGACAACCTGAGCCGCTAAGGCACATTGTTCGATTTCGTGAACGTCGGTGAGCACCGGTAGTCCCGTCACGTCACGAATTTCGGCAAAGATTGGGAGCGCGCCTTCCAACCCCAGCCCGCGCGCAGTCCCTGCACTTGTGCGGTTGGCTTTGTCGAACGAGGTCTTATAGATCAGCCCCACGCCCAGGCGCTCGGCAATCTCAGCCAGGGCGTGGGCGGTTTCCAGCGCATGCTGGCGACTTTCCAACTGGCAGGGTCCGGCTATGAAAGCCAGACGCTCGCTATTGCCAAATCGGACTGTTTTTTTGTCCGTGCGAATCTCGACGACGGAATTGGGCGTAACTGCAGTCAAGGACA
>CANKEA010000184.1 GCA_947480815.1 Caulobacterales bacterium
AAGGTCCATCTTCTGGCGGGGCTTGAGGCGATCCGCAGGGCGAATAGCGATACGCTCAAACGGGTTGGCACCGCTCTTCACCGTAATTCGGATCGGCACACCAGGAAGGTCGAAGCTTTCGCGCAGGGAGTTGACAAGATAGCGCCGGTACTGCTCGGGCATCTCGTCGGCACGGCTACAGTTGAGCACGAAGGTCGGCGGACGCGCCTTTATCTGAGCGATGTACTTGGGCTTGATCCGTTTACCGCCCACCGAGGGCGGCGGATGGCGCTGCACGGCCATGCCCAGCCAGTCGTTGAGGTCGCGTGTCTTGACCTTGGTGGACCAGTCGCGATGCAGTTTCAGCACCGCCGGCATCAGCTTGTTCAGGCCATAGCCCGTCTCGGCTGAGAGGGCGATCACTGGGGCACCGCGAACCTGGGGCAGCATTCGATTGGCGTGCTCGATGAAGTCCTTCAGGGTCTGCGCCTGATCTTCCACCAGGTCCCATTTGGCCAGGACGAACACGAGCCCGCGACCCTCGCGCTCGACCAGGTCGGCAATCTGCAGGTCTTGCGTCTCAAACGGGTGGGTGGCGTCCATGATCAGCAGCACCACCTCTGCGAAGGTGATGGCGCGGATGGAGTCGGCTGTGGAGAGCTTTTCCAGCTTCTCCTGCACCCGCGCCTTGCGGCGCAGGCCGGCGGTATCGACCAGGCGCACGGCGCGGCCCTGCCACTCCCATTCCACACTGACGGCGTCGCGCGTGATTCCGGCCTCAGGGCCGGTGAGCAGACGGTCGAGATCGCCAATCAGCTTGTTGACCAGGGTCGACTTGCCGGCATTGGGGCGACCGACGATGGCTAGGCGGATCGGCTTGCCGTCGTCTACGGCCTCATCCTGCTCGAACAGCTCATCGCCAACAGGGCCAGCGACGTCGTGTTCATCCTCATCATCGTCGTCTTCGTCCTCGACGCCAACGCCGGGGATTTTTTCAAGAACCGCAGCATAGAGGTCTGCCAAGCCCTCGCCATGTTCAGCGCTGATCGGTATAGGCTCGCCCAGGCCAAGCGTGTAGGCCTCCATGGTCCCGGCATCGCCCTGGCGGCCCTCTGCCTTGTTAGCGACCAGAATCACCCGCTTACCGGCCTTGCGCAGGATTTCACCGAACACCCGGTCTGACGGCGTAATGCCCTCACGAGCGTCGATCAGGAACAGCGCCAACTCGCATTCCTTGACGGCCAGTTCGGTCTGACGGCGCATACGCGCCTCAAGGCTCTCGTCGGTCACGTCCTCGAACCCGGCCGTGTCAATCAGCATCAAGTCCAGATCGCCGAGGCGCCCAGTGGCGAACTTACGGTCGCGCGTGACTCCAGGCCGGTCATCCACAATGGCCAACTTGCGTCCGGCCAAGCGGTTGAACAGCGTAGACTTTCCCACATTGGGCCGGCCGACGATGGCGATTTTCAGGGACATGGGGCGTTCTTAGACGGAAGGGAGCGCCGGGGCCACCCTCGCCCATCATCTCAGCCGCAATGAACCGTAGAGCCCGTATCCAGAAACGCCGTGTTTCGCCCATTCGGCCCGGATAGGCGCATGACGCGCTGATCCAAGATCACGGTGGTTTTGATTAGCGGAAAGCCACCAGGGTCGCTTCGTCGGTCACCGCATAGACCCTGCCGCGTACCGCGATGGGGCCGATCAGGCCGGGACCGCCTAGCTTAAGGGTTTTCAGGGTTTCGCCGGTCTTCGGGTTAAGGGCGATGGCTTGGCCGGCGCTGGACATCAGGATCAAGCGGTTGTCAGCCAGGACCGGCGAGGACCACAGCACCGGGTGTTTGGCCAGGGCCTTAACCTTGCGCTTGGAGAGTCCTGCCCCGCCATTGAGCTCGCGGACCCAGTAGACCAGCCCGTTATCGCGGCTAGCGCAGATCACCTCGCCCGCCTTGGAGACAATATAGACCACGTCTCCGACAGGCAGGGGGCTGGTGATGCCGATGACGGGCAAGGTCCAGCGCGCCTCGCCCGTGCGCAGGTCGGTCGTGGTCATCATGCCCGAATGGCTGATGGCGAAGACGTCGCCCTTGTAGATTACCGGGCGGCCCGGAATATCGCGGATTTCCGACAAAGCGTTGGTGCGGCTGGCGCGTGAAAGGGCCTGGTTCCACAGTTCGTTGCCGTTGCCGGTGCGCATTGCGACCAGTTCACCCGATCCAAAGGCCGCAACCATGGTGTCACCAGAAATCGCGGGGCTGGAGGCGGACAGAATACGGGCCGGCTCAATGAGGGCCTGATAGTCCCAGCCCGGCTCGCCCGTAGCGGTGTCGAAGCTGAGCAGCTGGTTCTCGATGGTAATCGCAAACACCTTAGCGCCCGCCACATTGGGAGCGTCATGGATCGGCGCGCTGACCGATTTGGTCCAGCCGACCTGACCGGTTTTGGCATCGAGCTGAGATACGAAGCGGAAACCGGAGGCGACATAAAGCTTTCCATCGGCCGCAGCGATGCCGCCGCCAAAACCAGTGCGGTCGCCCTTGCCGCCAAAGCCAATCCCCAGGATGCGGTGGCCAGCGATACGGCCAGCCTCGGGGCGCATGTCACGCTTCCAAACGATCTGGCCGGTATTGGCATCAATGGCCGACACCGTGGCCGAGCCATCCATCACATAGATGTTTCCGTCCATCTCCACCGGTGGGGACGTGACGTGGCGAGCCCGGCCGGACTTTGCACCGAAGGCGCGTTTCCAGTCGATCTCGAAGGCGGGCGCTGCGTCGACATGTTCGATGCTCTGCTCAGGCGTACCGCCAGGAACGGGCCAGTCCTGCTGGGCCTTCGGCGCAGGCAGGTCAAAATCCTTGCCCTTCAGGGTGTCGTTGACGGAGACCTTATCATCAAAGGCGATGACGGAGATTCGATCGCCCTGAGTGGCTATCGAGGCATTCTTCGACTTAACGAACGGAATCTTTGAGCCGATAGCGGACAGGGATGTGCAACCGCCGAGCGCCAACAGACAGGCGCCGATCAGGGGTAAGCGGCGAATCATTGAGCGGCTCCAGGGGCCGGTGCCAAGGGCAAAACCGGCATGGCGGCAGCGGCCTTGGCTGCGGCAGGAAGCGACTTGGCCGTACCGTCGTCAATAAGCTGAAGAATGCGGCGGGCGCGGTCCTGCATTTCAGGCGATGCGTCGAGAGCCAGGGTCAGGGCACTAAAGGCCGAGCGTGCGCCAGCCATGTCGCCGGACTGCAGCTTGGCAAAGGCCAGGCCCTCCTTGGCGACGGTGCGATAGGGGCGATCATCCCCAGCGAGCAGTTTCAACTTGGCCTCTGTGTCGCCATAGGAAGCCGTATCCATCAGGGCGAAGGCGGATTTGAGGCGGGCCGCGTCGGTAATCATCAAGTCGGTACCGGTGGCAGCGGCGGCGTCGAAATCCGCAGCGGCGGCCTTGGCGTCGTTCTTGTCGAGCGCGGCGGCACCAAGCTGCATCAGGGCCAGGGCGCGATAGGCCTTAGGACCCGTGGCGGCGATCGCCTTGAACTCGGCGAGCGACTTGGCCGTCTGGTTTGTGTCGTGGTCCATCATGGCCGCGTGGTAAGCGTCTGATGCCTTGTCGGCCTGCTTTTTCTGGTAGGCGTGCCAGCCCCACAGGCCAAGCGTGACGGCCAGGGCCAGGGCCAGGGCACCAATGCCGTACGGAACCGCCTTGGCAGCCATGGCCGCGTAGCGTTCGGAGCGCAGCTGCTCCTCGACTTCATCAAACAGATCGACCACGAACCCTACGCTCCGCCACTGGGGACCCCCCGGGATTGGCGGGGAACCTATAGTGTGCCCGATGCGACT
>CANKEA010000185.1 GCA_947480815.1 Caulobacterales bacterium
CATTGCTCAAAGGCAGTGTCCTGCGCCTCGTCGAGCCGCAGATGTTCAATGCCGCCATCGAGTTTGTAGAGCACCCACACCGCATCCTCGCGGGTCTTGAGCAGGGCCGAGGTGCGCTCGATCAGATCGTTAAAGTCGAGCACACCGCGGCGCGCCTTTTCCTCGGCATAGGCGCCGATATAGGATGCAGCAAGGATCAGGGCATCGATGGTGGTTTGCGCTACGGTCGTGGCGGCAATGCGCTCGCGGGCCTCGGCCAGGATGTCTTGCTGCAGTAGCAGGGCTTCGCGCAGATCCTCGCGTCTCTTCAAGCCGGCGGTTGTACGCACCCAGATTGCGGGGGTCCCGCTCAGGGTGAACAGGGCGGCCAAGGCTCGGTCGAAGCTGGCATTCGGGTCGGCAGCCACAGCGGCCAGTAGGGCGGCGTTCTTTTGATCCGTGACCTTGCCGCCGGCCAGCACCTGGGCGGCGTCGCGCCACAAGGGACGGTCGATCGCGGCCATCGCGTAGGCCGCTTCGGTTTCTTCACACGAGGGCGCGTCGAAGCCACAGCGTTTCCAGACATCGGTCACCAGGGCATCCGACGAAAGGCCGGTCTGCTGGAAATAGCCGATCAGTGCTCCGCGTTGGCCCTCGAACGTCGCGAACATGCTCTGGAATGACTGGAAATCTAACACCACAGACATCCGGGCATAGGCCTCGGCCAGCATCCCGGCCTCGCCATCCGCAGCGTCAGCGGAGGCTTTGAGTGCCACCTGTTCGCGCGCGGCGCGGACAATGGCGGCAGCCTGGGGATCGTCCATCACCCGAAAGCCAGGCGCGATCCCCGCCTCGATTGGGAAGCGGCGCAGCAGAGCCTCGCAGAACGCGTGGATGGTCTGGATCTTCAGCCCGCCCGGCGATTCCAGCGCACGGGCGAACAGGGCGCGGGCCTGGCGCACCGCCGCATCATCAAAACTGGCGGCGGGGCGGCCCTCCAGTTTGGTCAGGGTCTCAACGAGGGCGTCCTGGTCCATAACGGCCCAAAGGCCGAGCCGGTCATAGAGACGCCGCTGCATTTCGGCAGCGGCCGCCTTGGTATAGGTCACGCACAGGATGGCCGACGGCTGGGCCCCCGCCAACAGCAGCCTCGCCACGCGGTCGATCAGGGTCTTGGTCTTGCCAGAACCGGCATTGGCGGTGACGAAGCGATGGCCGGCCGGATCAGCGGCGACGGCCTGGCTATCGGCAGCAGTGCTGGACCGCGGCCTCATTCCTCGCCCTCCCCGCCGGCGGTGGACCATTCGAACACCCGCGCCAGGTGGCCGTAGTCGCCCGCATAGTCGTGCAGGAATTGCGGTGCCACGCGGGACAGATAGGGGCGATCAGGGTCCTGGTAGAGCTCGATGAGGGCTCGCAGCCCATTCAGAGCCAGGGCAGCCATTTCGGGGCTAGGAGGCAGGTTGCCCACCGTACCCTCGGCATTGCCGCGCAGTTCAGCCTTGCCCGCCGGGCGGCGACCGGTGATCTTCAGATAGATCAATTCGCCCGCCCCGCCCGGGGGAATGTCGGCATAGCCGCCTGCGGAGGCGATGGCCGCAGTCAGGGTTAGTTGCGGCGAGAAACCGCTCTTTACGGCCTTGATGCTGGGAACCGAGCCGGTCTTGTAGTCCACCACATGCAGCTGGCCGTCGCGGCCCACCTCAATCCGGTCGGCCTTGGCCCGCAGTTCGAACGGCCCGCCAGCGGTCTTGATGGTGAGTTTTCCCTCGGCTTCCACCACGATCCGGCGGCCATCGGCGCGGCGATTGCGTTCATAGGTCACCACCCAGGCGGCGGCCTCTCGCGCCAAGGCCCGCTCGCGGGTGAGATCGGCGGCAGACATGCCCTTTTCGGCCAGGGCGGAGAGGTAGAACCCTTCGAACCGGTCGGCGGCGTCGTCCGGCAGGGCACCGGGGAACTGCTCGGTCAGTATCTCGAAAGCCTTGTGGATCGCGGTGCCGCGCACGCGAGCATCCACCGGCGCGTCGGGTCGGTCCAACGCCTTGAGCGTGAGAATATCGCGGGCCCAGACGGCATAGGGATCGCGTGTCAGGGCCTCGATGCGCGTAACGTACAGAAGTTTGGGGCGGTCCTCGACCGGCGGCCGGGGGCGCGGGCGCTCGATCGTATCGCTCTTGTCCGGCGCATCGAGCGCGCGAGCGAGAGCCAGAATGTCATCGCGATTGGGCAGGACCGCGCCCGCGCCCGCGACCAGGGTGCGCAGACGCCACACCCAGCGCGACGGCACGGCGGGCGCACCATCGCGGCGTTCGGCATGCACCAGCACGACCTCGGCGGCGCAGGCGGCCTGGGCGAAATCGTGCGCCGAGAGCCCCACGCGCCGTTCGGGCGAGGGTAGGCCAAGGGTCTTGCGCATCGGCCGCGACAGGAACGGGTCGGCCGGCGGGATGCGTGGCCACACGCCTTCCTCCAGCCCAGCCAGCACCAGGCGGTCGGCGCGCACCAGCCGCGCCTCAAGCGCGCCCAGGATCTGCACGCGAGGATGGCCTGGGCCGACGGTCCGCACCGTCTCGCCCGTCAAAAGGCGCTGTAGCAGGTCGAAAAAGCCGATTGCGCTGGCAGGCGGCAGGCCCTCGCCTTCATGGATGAGTGCCGAAAAAAGGGTGGCGGCGGCTTCGCCATCCGGACCTGACCAGAGGTCTTGCCCGCCGATCGCTTGCAGGGCCTCAACGAGAGCACGGGCGGCATCAGCAGGACGGGCTTTGCCAGCGGCGAACGGAGCGGCGGCGATATCCAGCGCGTTGAACAGGGTCTGGGCCAGGGCGACGGGCCGGTCTTTGGCTTCCGCCATGGTGAGGGTATCGGCACGACTGCGGCGCGGCCCGCGTAGCACCGGCACTTCCAGCTGCAAGGCCATGGCGGCGCATTCGTCCGCTTCCAATCCCAGCCGCGTCAGCGGATGTTTGAGCACCGCGAGCAGGGCGACCGGGTCTTCTGGATCAATCGTCAGCTGGGCTGCCAATGCCGCCAGGACGGCCACGGGGAACTGCGCCAAGGGACGGCCGGAAGAGGATTGGGCTTCGATACCAAACCGGCCTAGCCGCACGGCAACGCGGCGGGCCAAGGCTGCGTCCGGTGTGATGAGGGCGACGGTCTTGTCAGAGGTTTCCAGCGTCTCGCGCAACAGCAGGGCACAGGCCAGGGCCGCCTCGTCATCATCGCGCGCGGTGGCGATCGATAATCCCTCCAGACCGGCAGAAAAGGCGTCGATCCCGGCGGTTTCCCCCTCGGCCTTCATCTGTTTGATCCGATCCAACCAGCCGGAGGTGGCGTCGGCGGGACGCAGAGCATCGTTGATAAGCAACCGTCGCCAGCGAGCGGACCCCCCGCGACTGGCCGGCCATAGGGCCACGTCGCTCCGTGCGATACGCGAGCGCTTCAGCAGCCGCGCCAGCGAGCCCTGCGGATGCTGTTCATCACCCTCGACCTCAGTCCAGGCCCCGGCGGCCAGGGCATCATCCAATCCCGGCAGGACCACCAGCCCACGCGGGGCGGCGGCGACGACCCCCAGCAGGTCGGCAGTCGGCGGGGCGGTGCCTGTAGACCCAGCGGCGATCAGGGCGTGCAAGGGCGGGGTGGCGGCCCAGCGGTCGCGCAGAGCACGCAGCAGACGCACGCGGCGCTCATTGACGTCCATGAGCCCCAGTTCGCGCAACCGCCGTGGCCATTCGGCCAGCACCCCGGTCAGCAAGGCCGCGGAACGGTGCCAATGCTGGGCCAGTTCGCCCTCAACGAGGGCCTCGATTCGCCCGGCGGGATCGA
>CANKEA010000186.1 GCA_947480815.1 Caulobacterales bacterium
CGGACTGCAGGTGGACAGCCCCGCCGCTAAACTTGCCGATGCGCAGCTTGGGGCCCTGAACATCGGCCATGATGGCGATCGGCCGACCCAGCTTGGTCTCGGCCGCGCGGATGCGCTTCACGCGCAGGGCGTGGTCGGAATGCTCGCCGTGGCTGAAGTTGAGCCGGAACACATCCACCCCGGCATGCAGCAGAGCCTCGATCATCTCCGCACTGTCGCTGGCGGGCCCCAGCGTCGCCACGATCTTGCCGCGACGGCGCAGCGCTGCCCCGATCCGCGTGTTTTGCCTGGACGACCGCAAGTCTCAGTTTTCCCTTTGGGCGCACAACGCTGGCCGCCCGGCCCACACCGGGGACGACTAGCTGTAAGCTGCTTGCCCCCCATTAGGCCAGGGGCACGCATCGGGAAAAGGGATAGCCTGTATCTAAAGCAGGGGCTTGGGCTGGAAAATGCCAAACCCTCGGCACCGCCCAGGCCAGGTCCGATATTTAGCCGGCCGGTCACGCGCCATACCCTACCGCCAGAAGCATTATGGACCCGTGATGAGGGGCCCGCCGGCCGAACCCGTGCGTTTGGCTGGCGCCATGCGTACTGTGTCGTCATTCAGAATGGCCCAGGCGATGCGATAAGCGGAATCACTCTCGGATTAATAGCAAATGCATCAATTACTCGTGTTAAAGATGTTTTTCCTTTGGAATGCTCACCTCCGTTTGACCGCCGGACCTCGAGGCCAAGTCGCGGCAAGCCATGATTTCAACACGCCTGGTGGGACCACATGAAACTGCACGGCTTCTTGAGCTCCAGCGCGGCCTATCGGGTGCGTGCGGCACTCTTTCTGAAGGGCCTGTCTTTTGAGGAGGTGGATCACGACCTCTTTGCCGGCGAACAGAATTCTCCTGAATACCTGGCTATGAACCCTCAGGGTTTGGTGCCGGCGCTAGAGATCGACGATGGCCAGGTGCTCACGCAGTCCATGGCGATCTGCGAATATCTGGACGATGTCTGCCCCAAGCCGGCCCTATTGCCAGCCGATCCGGTGCTGCGCGCCAAGGTGCGGGCAGTCGCCTTGGCGGTCGCCTGCGAAATCCATCCGCTGCAGAACCGCATGACCCTGTTGCGACTGCGCGGCTTCGGTCTCGACAAGGCGCAGGTCTCAGCCTGGACGCACCAGGTTATCGGGCGTGGCTTAGCCGCATGCGAAATTATGCTCAGTAGCGAGCCGGGGCCATTCTGCTTTGGTGCGACGCCGACCTTGGCCGATATCTTCGTCGTGCCCCAGATGCACAACGCTCGGCGTTATGGCATGATGCCCGCTTGGCCAAAGCTCCTGGCGGTGGAAGAGTCCTGTTTTGCGCTAGACGCCTTCGCGCGTGCGCGACCACCATCAGCAAGATGATCGCCGGCCGTGGCCTTTGTTGGGTGCTGCGAGGTTAGACCTGCCCAGCCAGAGCGGCGGCCCTGTTGTCTTTCGATCAAAAGCCTGCGTCTGGTCGCCGTGCACGCCGCCGGCGCGCCTAGCTCCACTGGAATGTAAAGCGAGGACGGCGTCATGGCCAAGGGTCAGAAGAAGAGCAACAAGGAAGTCCGTAAGCCCAAGGCTGACAAGCCCAAGGTTGTGGTTGCAGGCCCCTCACCGTTCCTCACACCGCCTTCGAACAAGAAAAAGTAGTTAGAGCCGCCTGATCTGCCGTTCCGCTTCGACCAGGATTGGGCCGAGGAACCTGGCCGCACGGTCTTGTCCGGCGGTATCGGCCAGTAGGTCCTGGCGCACTTCGATCTCCAGATAGTCCAGGCCTCGCGGATCCGCGTGCAGTGGGATGGTGTTGTCGGTTCCCTCGCCCATCGCATAGGGCAGGTTGTCGCCCGCTGCCTCGCCAAGCGCAGCCTTTAGCCCTGCGAGCACAGCGAACGACAAGGGCGAGTCGCCGCGATGCACCACGCCATAGCGCCATGGTCGGTCGAAGCCGTTCATCGATGGGGTGAAGCTGTGCAGTGCGATGAGCCGTGTAGGGCTAGGCCGTGCGTCCAATTCTGCGGCGATGGCCTCTTGATAGGGTCGGTAGATCGCGTTTAGCCGCATTTGCACGGCGGCGTCGCTCAGGTTCACGTTGCCGGGAACAGCCGTGCCATCACTGCTCGCAACGATCGATCCGGCGCTTCCCGGAACGCGGTTACAGTCGACCACCAGGCGCGAGTAGGTCTGGCGGATGAAACAGGCGTCAAGTGCCGCCGATAGCCGCTCGCCAAGGCCTGCAACGCCGATATCCCAGGCGATGTGCCGATCCATCTCCTCAGGTGCCAAGCCTAGGTCGCCCAATCGCGCCGGTATCGCCCGGCCGGCATGATCGCCGAGCAACAGAAATGGCGAAACGGCGCCCGCATTCGAGACAATTAACGCCGGCGGATCGCCTGCTATGAGGAGGTCGCTCGATCCCGCCTCCGATTCCGCCTCAGGTAACTGCAATGTCCGCACTCTCGGTTCGCCATCTAACGCGCTACCGGTACCGCAACCCCGTAGTGTTTGGCGAACATCGCATGATGTTTCGGCCGCGCGAAGGCTGCGATCAGTGTCTATTGACTTTCAAACTGGTTGTTACACCCGTCACAGCTCAGATACGGCACATACAGGATGTGCTCGGAAACTGGGTTGATATTGCGAAGTTTACCGGCCGCTCGACCGAGCTCAGCTTTGAGGCCCGCTTCACCCTTGAGCATTCGCCTCTGGTGTCTTTCACGGACGCCTATACCGACGCGGGCGATTTCCCCGACGGGAAAACCTTTCTCTACAATAACGATGATTTCCCCGACCTGCTGCAAGCAATCCAATTACTTCACTCTGATCCCGACGGTCAGATTGCCAAATGGGCGCGGCGGTTTGTGCGACCCATCGGGGAAACCAGCTGGCAGCACCTGCTGTCGGACGTGACCCACGCCATCCATGCCGAATTCACCTACAGTAAGCGGTTGGGCAGCGGCCTGCAGACCCCCGTTCAGACCTTGGAGAGCCGGCGCGGGACCTGCCACGACTTCGCTGTGCTGATGATGGAGGCGTTGCGAACGCTCGGCCTCGCGTCGCAGTTTGTCTCCCGCTACGTTCATAGCCCGGAGGGTACTGGCAGCGACAATCTCGGCGGCGACGGGCATACCCATGCCTTGGTGTGGGTCTATCTACCGCAATGTGGCTGGGTGGAATTTGATCCCATCAACGGCATTGTTGGCAACACGGATCTGATCCCTGTCGCCGTGGCGCGCGATCCACGTCAAGCCATGCAGCTTCACGGTGCCTGGATCGGCTTTCCGACTGACTATCTGGGTATGGATGTCGAAGTCGACGTCACGGAGTTCGAGGCAGAAGCAGCCTTGGCCGCTTTTGGTTAGTGGCGAAATCGCAGCACCAGCGGCGTGAGGATCAGAGCGAAGCGGGTTCCCGCTTGCGATAGGCTCTAGCGCAACCGCTGCCTAGGCCTTGGCGACGTAATAGCCGCTCTCGCCTTCGACGCGGATCTGAACCAGGCGGCCCTGGGAAATGGCGGCGCGGGCCAGTTTGCTGGCGGCGGCATTGGCTTCGTTCTTGTCTCGGCTGCGGTTGGTGAGCGCCCCTTCATGTTCGACAACCCAAGCTCCATCGTTGCGAATGACGCTGAAGATCATGGTTGACATGTCAGGGCTCCTGGACCGTTTGCAGGCGAAGTAGAAGCGGACCGCCCGGAAGGGCAGTCCGCCGCTTTAGGCTTAGAGGGCTTGCAATTGTCCAGCGGACATCTTGCCGCTCTTGGCGTCGCGTTC
>CANKEA010000187.1 GCA_947480815.1 Caulobacterales bacterium
GCTGCCGCCAATGGCGCAACCGGCCCAGTTCAGCAGGCTTCGCACAGACTCCCGCACCACAGCGGTCGGAACATCAGCAAACGACGCCCCAACCACATAGTCCGCAAGGACACCCGTCACGCCCAGGGATTCAACCATCACCGTTCCTTAAAATGCAGGCGCACCGTCTAGTGCGCCCCAAGCAGACGAACCGGGCAGCCGGCGACGAAGGCTTCAATGTTTTCGACGGTGTCCGCTAAGAACACTTCAAAAGTTTCACGCGTGACATAGCCAAGGTGCGGCGTGGCCACGACGTTATCCAGCGTTCGGAAAGGATGCTCTGCCGGCAGGGGCTCGATATCGAAACAGTCGAGGGCCGCCGCCGCAATGGCGCGGCGCTGTAGGACGTCGATTAGGGCCGCCTCATCAACCAGCGGCCCGCGCGATGTGTTCACGAGGATTGCATCCGGTGCCATCAGCGCAAGGTCTCGCGCGGCGACCAACCCGCGGGTGCTGTCGCCAAGCACCATGTGCAAGGTCACGACATGGCTGTTGGAAAACAGCTCGGCCTTTGAGACGAGCCGCGCGCCCGCCGCGGCCGCCCGCTGGGCGGTTAGGTTCGGGCTCCAGGCCACGACCTCCATGCCGAAGGCCTTGCCAATATTCGCCACGACTGACCCGAGCCGACCCAGGCCCAGCACACCCAGGGTGCGGCCATGCAAGGTGGTTCCGACCGTTTTCTGCCAGCCGCCTTCACGTAACACTCGGCTCTCAAGGGTGACATGACGGCTTGCGGCCAAGATCAGGGCCCAGGTCAGTTCACTGGTCGGGTTCTGGGTGCTCGCATTGCGGGTATGGCTCACTGCCACGCCATGGTCTGCGGCGGCAGCGAGGTCGAGGGTGCGGTTGTGTGCGCCAGTTACAACGATCAATTTCAGCCTGGGCAGACGCTCGATCAGGGCTGCGGGCACGGCCATCCGTTCGCGCATCAAACAGATAACGTCGAATTCGATCAGGGCGGCGGCGGCTTCGTCAACGCTACCGAGATGTCGGTCGAAAACGGTTATGTCGCAGGTGGGCTGCAGGCGGTCCCAGTCGGCGAATTGCAAGGCGACATTTTGATAGTCGTCGAGAACGGCAACCTTAAGCATGTCGGAACCGTCAGACCTCCAGCGCCGCCAGCGGGACCCGTTTTGCAGGATCATATTCGCCACTGATCTTGCCGATGATCACGGTAGCGATGGCGTTGCTGACCGCATTGGCCGTGGCGTTGGCCGGGGCCATCAGACGATAGACCCCGAACATCAGCGGCAAACCCTCCAGAGGCAGTATTCCAACGGCTGTGGCGGTGGCGGCGAAGGTCACGAAACTGCCTCCTGCCACGGTGGCCACACCCTTGGAAGTGAGCAGCATCAACCCCAAAATTCCAGCCAGCTGCGCCCAGCTCAGATGCACGTTGTACGCATTGGACAGGAAGATCACTCCCATCGACAGGTAAATGGCCGCACCGCCCAGATTGAACACATAACCCGTGGGCAGAACCAGACCGACAACCTGGTTCGAAACGCCATAAGCTGGCATCTTTTCGAGCAGGCGCGGCAGGGCGCTTTCCGACGACGCCGTGCCCAAGACGATCAGGACCTCGTCCTTGATGTAGCGCAGGATCTCAAACAAGTTGACCCGGAACACGAGGCAGATGATCCCGTGCAGGATCACAATGAAGGCGATCTGAGTCAGGTAATAGACCGCAACCCACCAGGCCAGGGCGATCAGCACGCTCATGCCATTAGTCGCCAGGGTATAGGCCATGGCACCGAAGGCACCGACGGGTGCCAGCATCATGATCACATGGGTGAAGGAATACATCGCGGGCGTGATAACGCCGAGAGCCTGATCGATTTGGTCCCGCTTCGTCTTCTTCATCAGCTGCACGCCGGCACCGAATAAAATTGCCAGAACAAGCACTTGCAGAATTTCGCCCTTAACGAACGCCCCCAGGAAATTATCCGGGAAGATGTTCAGTAATGTGTCGCTGAGCGTCGTATGCGCGCCGGTCGTTGCGTTGGTCTGGGCGGCGTTGGCCCCCTTGATGGCCGCAGCGCTGACGGTGATGTGCTGTACGCCCTTACCCACCCCGGTCAGAATGCCAACGCCCATGCCAATTATGAGGGCTAGGGTGGAGACGATCTCAAAATAGACCAACGAGATCAGGCTGACGCGCCCGACCCGCTTGAAGTCACCGGCCGAAATGATGCCACCGGCCACGGTCAGGAACACCAAGGGCGCAACGATAGTCTTGACCAGCCGAAGGAAAATATCGCCCAACAGCTTCAGCGGCGCGCCAACCTCGGGCCATAGCACGCCGACCAACGCCCCAAGCACCATGCCGACCAGCACCTGGAACCCCAGCCCCCGCCAGACGGGTTTCCTACCCTTGCCGGTATGTTCAGCCTGCGCCGCTGCCGCCATTTTGGTCCTTCTCGCGTTTCTTGATCGGGCGTATTGGCCCGCCCCCGGTTTCGTCAGTGGGCGGCCCCATTATTTTAGAAGAATTAGCCGCGTTGCCACGGGTCAAGAAACGACTTGATCGAGTGAGTCTGGCACGTCAGCGGTTCCTCCGGGAAGGCATTAGGATTAGCGTTCAGCCGCTTAAACTGAGTGGCGGACTGCCAGGGCCTCACGAAGATCGTCGGGTCGTCTACGGTGAAGTTGTAGAACAGAATATTGCCTTCGCGCCAAAGACGCTCCTTAACCTTCATCTTGTTGGTGTGGAACAGACCTTCCCACGCCAGCCATGTGTCGCCGCCAAAACCGACGCTGTCGATCTCCAGCACATTGCCTTTCCATTCAGCATGAGAGACGCCGCGGAAGGTTGACTCGTCCTCGTCTTCCTCGGTCAAGGCCCCCACATTGCCCAGCGGGATTATGCGCACCTCGCCGCCGTCATAGAGCCAAATCTCGTTATCGAGTTGGACGATTTTGCCTGGAATGCCCTGACGGGGCACGCCTTCTGGATCGCAGCCGTAGGAAGGATCGGTATCCGCTACGCTGTAGTCCAACGCCTCGACCTTCGACCAGTATTCCGGTTTATAGACCGGCTTGTAGTAATGAGAACCGCGCTGAGCCTTGGTCTGGTCGGCTTCCGAGCAGGAGTTGCATCGGCGGCCGTAGACTTCCGGTGTGGGGTTGGGAATGCCCAGGTTCCAGTAGCCAGTCAGGTCCGGGTGGCCATCAGACCGGATTGGCGTAGTACCGGCGGGCTTCAGCTGCTCGATATAGGCCGTGTTCGCGGCGGGCCGTTTGGCCGGCGGCACATAGCTATCAGGCTGAGGCTTATACGCGGGATGCAGCGGAGCCTCGGCCCAAGCGGCCGGCTGGGCGAAAGCCGGGACCGCAAAGGCTGCGGCCACAAGTGCCGTCGCGGCAGCGGCAATCAAGATCTTCTTTTTCAACGCATCCTCCTGGAATCAGATGATTTTTGTGGACTTTGGTTAGGGGCAACCTGGCCGGTCAAAACGCGGTACAGACGTAGCTGCCCGACACATTAACGTTGCCGGCCTGATAGCGGGGATAGGTCGGGAACTGGCACATCGGTTTGGTGGCCACGGGGACGCCCTTCTCATAGGCAACAACCGTCAAGTCGCCTGGAGCCTCGCCCTTCTCCACCCAGTTGTCGATCTGACCAAGCAGGTCAATCTTGTCCGGCACCTTGGAGCCGTCGGCGCGCAGGCCAGAGCCGCCATGGGCGAC
>CANKEA010000188.1 GCA_947480815.1 Caulobacterales bacterium
CGGCTCGGCCCGTTTCAAGAAACTGATCGTCGAGGGCGATTATAACGCCGCGCTCGACGTCGCGCGTCAGCAGGTCGAGGCCGGCGCCAGCGTCATCGACATTAACATGGACGAGGGCCTGCTGGATTCGAAGCTGGCCATGGTCACCTTCCTGAACCTGCTGGCCGCTGAGCCCGATATCGCCCGCGTGCCGGTGATGATCGACAGCTCCAAGTGGGATGTGATCGAGGCTGGCCTGAAGTGCGTTCAGGGCAAGGCCATCGTCAATTCGATCTCGATGAAGGCCGGCGAGGCGGAGTTCATCGCCCAGGCCACCCAATGCCTGCGCTACGGTGCCGCCGTGGTTGTGATGGCGTTCGACGAGCAGGGGCAGGCCGACACCGCCGCTCGCAAGGTTGAAATCTGCACGCGAGCCTACCGCATCCTGGTCGACCAGGTCGGATTTCCGCCAGAAGACATCATTTTCGACCCCAACATCTTTGCCGTGGCCACCGGGATCGACGAGCACAACAACTATGCGGTCGACTTCATCGAAGCGACGCGGGTGATCAAAACGGCCCTGCCGTATGTCCGGATCAGCGGCGGGGTGTCGAACGTCTCGTTCAGCTTCCGTGGCAACGAGCCGGTGCGGCGGGCGATCCACAGCGTGTTCCTCTACCACGCCATCGCGGCGGGTATGGACATGGGCATCGTCAACGCCGGCGACCTGCCGGTCTATGACGACATCGATCCCGAGCTGCGCGAGGCGGTTGAGGACGTGATCCTCAACCGGCCCAAGAATTTCAGCCCGACTGAGCGGCTGGTCGACCTGGCACCCAAATATAAGGGCGATAAGGGCGCGGTTCGTGTCGTTGATCTGAAGTGGCGGGATGGCACGGTCGGCGAACGGCTCAAGCACGCCCTGGTCAATGGGATCACCGAGTTCATTGACTTGGATACTGAGGAGGCGCGGCTGACAGTCGAGCGGCCTCTGCATGTGATCGAAGGCCCGTTGATGGACGGGATGAACGTGGTCGGCGACCTGTTCGGCGCGGGAAAGATGTTCCTGCCGCAGGTGGTCAAGTCGGCGCGGGTCATGAAACAGGCCGTGGCCTGGTTGATGCCGTTCATGGAGGCTGAGAAACTGGCCGGTGGCACGCAGCATGAAGCGGCGGGCAAGATCCTGATGGCAACGGTGAAGGGCGACGTTCATGACATCGGCAAGAACATCGTTGGCGTGGTCCTGCAGTGCAACAATTACGAAGTGATCGACCTAGGCGTGATGGTTCCCGCCGATCGCATTCTGGACGAGGCCATCGCGCAGAAGGTGGACATCGTCGGCCTGTCTGGATTGATTACGCCCTCGCTCGACGAGATGGCGTTTGTGGCGGCAGAAATGCAGCGGCGCGGCATGACCATCCCGCTGCTGATTGGCGGGGCGACGACGTCTAAGACCCATACGGCGGTCAAGATTCAGCCGCGCTACAAGGGGGCCTCTACGACCTATGTGCTCGACGCCAGCCGAGCGGTGGGTGTGGTTTCGTCCCTGCTGTCACAGACGGATCGCGAGCGGTTCGAGACCGAGACCCGCGACGACTATCAAAAGGTGCGTGAACAGTTCGCGCGCGGCCAGGAAGCCAAGGTTCGCACCCCGATTGAGGCAGCGCGGATGAACCGGCTAAAGCTTGCCGACCATCACCTGCCCGAACCGGCGTTCCTGGGGACGCGAACCTTCATGGACTATGACCTAACCGAGCTGGCGCGGCATATCGACTGGACGCCGTTCTTCCAGAGCTGGGAACTGGCCGGGCGTTACCCGCAGATTCTCGACGACGAGGTGGTGGGCGAGGCCGCGCGTGACCTGTTCGCCGACGCGCAGGCAATGCTTAAGAGGATCATTGACGAGGCCTGGTTCTCTGCCCGCGGTGTCATTGGCTTTTGGCCCGCCAACAAGGATGGCGACGACATCGTTATATGGGCCGACTACGAGCACCCAACCGAACTGGCCCGCCTGCACACCCTGCGCCAGCAAATGGCCAAGGCGGAGGGGCGGCCCAATGTCGCCCTTGCGGACTTCGTGCACCCGGTCGGCGCTGGGCATGACTGGATCGGTGCCTTTGCGGTGACCGCCGGCCATGGTGAGCGAGAGCGGGTGGCGGCGTTCAAGGCGGCCGGCGACGACTATTCTGCCATCATGGCATCTGCCCTGGCCGACCGACTGGCCGAGGCCTTCGCCGAGGCCCTGCACCGGCGTGTCCGCACCGAATTCTGGCCCTATGCGCCGAACGAACCGTTCGACATCGACGCTCTGATCTCCGAACAGTACCAAGGCATCCGCCCGGCACCCGGCTATCCGGCCCAGCCCGACCACACCGAGAAGGCCACACTGTTCAAGCTGTTGGGGGCGGAACAGGCAGTCGGTCTCAACTTGACTGAAAGCTATGCGATGTATCCGACGGCTGCGGTATCGGGGCTCTATTTCGGCCACCCTGAGAGCCACTATTTCGGCGTTGGCAAGATCGAGCGCGACCAAGTGGAAGACTATGCCCGCCGTAAGGGCTGGGATGTGGCCATGGCCGAACGCTGGCTGGCACCGATCCTCAGCTATGAGCCGAGCTGACGCTCCTTAGGGTATGCAGATCATGACGAGACGCCCGGCGCGGATGCTGGCGAGGAGGAAAGCAGTTTCAAGGTCTGCACCGCGCCATCTGGCACCCGGCCGATCAAGTCGGTAAAGGTGCCGCCGCGTTCTTTGAAGAAGCTCAATCCCGTCGCTAGGGCGGTTGCGGTTGTCATCAGTTCTCCACAGCTCTAAACTTGGTGCTTCAAATGACCTTCTGGCGCAACATAGCAAGCCTCTCCGCCCGTCGGGTTGACTCTGCCGACCTTCCGGTACTGGCACCTGATTGCGTTGACCGTCCCGGCTCCGATCCGGCCTTTTCCACGGCGGTCACGGCTTTGGGTGCCAAGCTGGCGCGCGCCGATGGACAGGCCACAGGCAGCGAGTTTGCGGCCTTCGCCGAGGCTTTCCATCCCGACGCGGGCTCCGAGCGTAACATCCGCCGCCTTTATGACTTGGCGCGGCAGACCACGCATGGCTTTGAAAGCTATGCCAGACGGCTGGCCAAGCGCTATGGCAGCTGCCCCATGCTGCTGGAAGATGTGATGGATGGCCTGTTCCACATCGCCAAGTCTGACGGGGCAGTGACCCGCCACGAATTGATTTATCTTGAGCGGGTGTGCGAGTTGTTCGGCTTCATGCCGCTTACGTTCAAACGTATGGCCGCGACCCATTTGGGCCAGGAGGCGGATGACCCCTACCTGATCCTGGGTGTGGCACCGGATGCGTCCGACGAGACCCTGCATACCGCCTGGCGTGCCGCCATCGCTGCCGCTCACCCCGACCGCGCCCGGGCTCGCGGTCTGCCTGAGGATTTCGTTGAAATTGCCGAGGCAAAGGCGGCTGCGATCAATGCCGCCTATGACGCCGCATTGGGCGAACGCAAACAAATCCGCGTGAGGGCCTCACCCAGAGGTTGACGTGGGCATCAAGCCTCCCAAGATACAAGCGACTGTCGCTGATCATCGGCATGAAAAGGTCGTTCCCATGGACCGTTTGACGAACCCAAAGCTGAACATGACCTGGCGCGGTCTGGCGACCATTGCCGCCGGCCTCGCGACAACCGCGGCCATCGGCCTGGCGGCGGTGCTGGCGCTGGTGTTTGCCGCGTCAATCGTGGTCATAG
>CANKEA010000189.1 GCA_947480815.1 Caulobacterales bacterium
CGTTTCCGGATGATCCCAGTCGTTTGACCAAAATCTTGATGGCTGCGCTGATGTGCTTTTCCACGGCCTTGGTCGAGACACCCATCGCCTTGGCGGTCGCCGCCTGACTCAAGCCCTCGAGGCGGTGCAGCGAAAACGCCTGGCGCATTCGCGGCGGCAGGTCCTCGATCGTAGCCGTAGCCGCCAAAAGGCGCTGACGAGACGACACAGCGTCGTCGGCGGTGGGAATGTCGGCGATTTCCTCTTTGCCAACACTGATTCGGCGGCTGTCTCGCCATGCCGTGTCGCGTGCCAGACCGCGCTTCTGCTGGCGCAGGCGGTCGAGCATGAGGTTCGAGCCGATCTGGTAGAGCAGGGCCATGGGGTTATGCACCACGGTCGACAACTTCAACGTCGCCAGCTTCAGATAGGTGTCCTGCACCAGATCTTCGGCTGCCGCCACCGAGCCCAGTTTCGCAGCGAACAGGCGAACCAAGCTGGCCCGGCGTTCCAGATAGAGCGCAATGATTTCAGAAGGTGCCGTATCGGGCACCGTCGGATCGGTCCGGCGATCACCGTCCGTCAGCCGTTGGGTTTTCGTCTCAACAGACGCCATGCGCATTTCGTCAGACCCCCAAGATCCAAACCGGTCAGGCGCTTAAGCCACCGCAGAAGCCATCCTGGTTGATGCCTCCTAATGTCACCTAAACCAAGACAATCGGTTTGTCGCCTCGTCGCTGCCAGGCGCGGGACCGGCCTTACCGCATTTATGCAGCGGTCCGTAACACCGACCTTTCGCGATTAAGCCATCATCAGCAGACGGGGCCTTGGCTGGACCATTGCCTGTCAGGCCCCGCTCGAAAAACTTCTTGCGTCTTGACTGGCCTATGCCAAGGATCGCGCCAATCTGTCCGGGAATAAGGCGGTTTCGAAAACGAGGGAGAGGACCCGGGCCGGTTCCGGGTGGGTGCCAACGGCCCCCGCTGCTTCGTTTCCTCGATCCGACCGTCCAAGCCTCCCGGTTTTAAGAATGCGCTCAAACCGCCCATTGGCTTTGTGAGGACCAAATCCTTGAAAAGAATCGTCAAAATTCAACTTGTGGCCACCGCGGCCCTTGCCGCCTTCGCCCTTGTCGCCGGTGCGGCAGGTCCTGCCTCCGCCACGGAAGCGGCCTGTACGGCGGCGGCCGCGACCGTCATGCCCGCTAGCGTCTCGATCCTGCCCACCAAGGGGGCCAAGGTCACCAAGGCAGACTATGTCGCGGCCAAGGGCGCGACCGGTCCCTATTGCAAGGTCATTGGCGAGATTAACGCGGTCGATCCGATGGCCCATCCCGTGCTGTTCGAGGTCAATCTGCCAGAGGCCTGGAATGGCAAGGCGTTGCAATATGGTGGCGGCGGCCTGAACGGCACTCTGGTCAATGGCCTACAGCCGCTACGCGACCAGCCGCCGGGCGTGCCCATTCCGATCGCTCAAGGCTATGCCACCTACGGTACCGACGCCGGCCATCCGAACGCAAAGCCTGACATTCAGGTGTTCTGGAACAACCCGGAAGAGGCGATCAACCACGCCTATGCGTCGTACAAGAAGACCCACGACGTCGCTATGACCCTGATCTCTGCCTATTACGGCAAGGTGCCGACCCGCAGCTACTTCTTCGGCGGATCGGAAGGCGGCCGCGAGGCCATGAACTCGATCCAGCGCTACCCGGCGGACTATGACGGCGTTGTTGCCACCGTACCCGCGATCCATTGGGTCAGTGGCAAGCTGGCCAACAACCGCGACTTCCGCGAATCGACCGAGGGCGGGTTTATGAACGCCGCCAAGCTCAAGCTGCTCAGGGCCAAGACCAACGCAGTCTGCGACCAGCTCGATGGCCTGCAGGATGGCGTGATCTCGCGCTATCAGGGCTGCTCGGCGCTGTTCAAGCCCGAAACCCTGCGCTGCGCTGGCGGGGCTGACACGGGCGATACCTGCCTGTCCGACAAACAGATCGTCTTGGTGAATCATATCCGCTCGCCCTATGGGCTGCCCTATCCGCTGAAGTACGGCTACACACAGTTCAACGCCCTCGCGACGGGTGGCGAGGACATGGACGGCACGGTCAATCCCTGGCTGCTCGACGATGAACAGCTACCAGCAGACGATCTTGGCCGCACCCACTATGGCCCCGGCACGGTTCGCTTCCTGCTGGTGAAGGATGAGAACTATCACGGTGTGCCTGACCTGATGCAGTACAAGGACGTGATCCAGAAGGCCTCTGACCTGATGGACGCGACCAATCCGGACCTTTCAGCTTACCAGGCCCATGGCGGCAAGCTGATTATGAAGCAGAATGGCGCAGACTATACGGTCGGCGGTGATGGCGTGATGCAATATTACGACAACGTCGTGAAGACGATGGGGGCGGCCAAGGTAAATGCCTTCATCCGTTACTACGTCAATCCGGGTGTGAACCACGGCGGATCGGGTATTCAGGCCGACGGGTCTGAAGTGCCGGATCGGGTCGATCTGATCGGTGCGCTCGACAAATGGGTTGAGACCAACCAGGCACCAGGCACTCTAACCGTGGCCAGCTACGCCAAGGGCGATGCAACCACGCCGCTGGCCGTGCGCCCGCTGTGCACCTATCCGAACTATCCGCAGTATGTTTCTGGCGACCCGAAGGCGGCGTCCAGCTTCACCTGCAAATCGCTGCACTAGGCAAGGAAAAGCCCGGACGCTGCGATGCGTCCGGGCTCATTCGAAACAGAAAGGGCGACAATCTGAACCGGCGTGTCGCCCCTTTTCCTAGTTCACCGCGAAGCAGTAGTACTTGCCGGCCCCGCCTGTAGCGACGAGGTTGGGTTGGCTGCAGCCACGGCTGGCGTGTGAAGAATTCCACGAACCGTTATTGCCGCCCTGCTTATCGCTGTGGCCCAGTTGCGCGGTTCCGTCGCTGTTGGACGTCCAGTTCTTGCAGGTCATGTCCTTGGCCGCCGGATAGGCGGTGCCGTCCGGCTGGCTGCCGGTCAGCATGTCGTGCTCGTTGGGCATGTCGCCAACGCCATTTACCGGGCTGCCCTTTTCGTTGAGCGAAATCATCTTGCCCATGGCCACGCCCATGCGGCCGAATTCGACCGTGTCGCCGTGAATCTGGGCGACGCTGTCACCGATTTTCTGACCCTTGGCGTTGAACCACGGACCCTTGCCGATGCGGTCGCGCGCGTTGACGCCGCCCGGTCCCTGGGTGCTCAGATAGGCGTGCCAAGTGACGCTGCCACGACCAGCCGCAGTGGCCAGATCTTGGCAATGTTTGTCTGCACCGGCCAGGCCGCCCATATTGGCACCGTCGCCATTGCCAACGCTGGTGACGAAGAAGCTCATCGGTGCTGGCGGCGGCGGGGCAGCGGCGGGAGCCGCCGGGGCCTGTGCGAATGCGACCGCACCGACGATCGAGGCGGCTGCGACGCCGCTCAGCGCAGTGGCGATCATTTTTTTGTTCATCTGCATTTTGGGTCTCCGTTCCCTTTTTCAGTCGTCACTACCGGACCAACTTTTGCAGAAGGCCTGGCGCTCGTTTCAATACTCGAACGATGGCACGGACAAAGCCGATTGGCCACATGCTCTAGATTAATAGAACGCGAGAAAGACCCGCCGCGATTTGCGTGTGCGGCGCTTACGCCCTCGACGGGGCCGTGGCGCCGACCATCAGGCTGGGGTCAAGGTTGCGGCCTTTCCATTTC
>CANKEA010000190.1 GCA_947480815.1 Caulobacterales bacterium
CACAAAAAAGTTCTAGAGCAGGCGAAGGGCTTCTACGGCCGCCGCAAGAACACCATCCGTACGGCCAAGGCCGCGGTGGACAAGGCCGGCCAGTACGCCTACCGCGACCGCAAGGTCCGCAAGCGCGCCTTCCGCGCCCTGTGGATCCAGCGCATCAACGCCGCGGCCCGTCTGGAAGGCTATACCTACAGCCAGTTTATTCATGGCCTGGACAGGGCCGGTATCATCATGGACCGCAAGGTTCTCGCCGACATCGCCGGTGCAGATCCCGCCGCGTTTAAGGCCGTCGCCGACAAGGTCCGCGCCGCCCTGGCTTAAGCTTTTGGGTCTTTGATCCGAAGACCATCAAGCCCCTCGGTGCGAGCCGGGGGGCTTTTTGCTGCCTGGCAAGTTCCAACCCGCGCCAAAACCGCCTAGAGCCTTTTCGCCATGACAGACCTGATCGCCCTCGAAGCCGCCCTGACCGCACAGATCGCGGCTGCCGCTGATCCTGCCGCGCTTGAAGCGGTGCGCGTTGCCGCCGTGGGCAAGACCGGCGCGGTCAGCGCATTACTCAAGTCTCTGGGCGGGATGAGCCCGGAAGACCGCCAGGTTCAGGGGCCGGCAATCAACGGCCTGCGCGATCGGGTGGCCGCTACGATTGCGAGCGCCAAGGCCGCCCTGGAAACCGCCGAGCTCGACCTCCGCCTGGCGGCTGAGGCGGTGGACCTCTCTCTGCCCGCGCCACCGCGCCGAAAGGGATCGGTACACCCGACCATGCAGGCCATGGACGAGATCATCTCCATCTTCGCCGAGATGGGTTTCGCCGTGGCCGAGGGCCCGGACATCGAGGACGACTTCCACAACTTTACCGCCCTGAACTTCCCGCCCAAGCACCCGGCGCGGGAGATGCACGACACCTTCTTCTTCAACCCGAAGACAGACGGAGAGCGGATGCTGCTGCGCACCCACACCAGCCCCGTGCAGGTGCGGACCATGCTGAACCAGAAACCGCCCATCCGTATCGTCGCGCCTGGCCGGACCTATCGCTGCGACAGCGACGCCACGCACACGCCGATGTTCCATCAGATCGAAGGCCTAGTCATCGACCGTGGCATCCATATGGGCCACCTGAAATGGACCCTGAACAGTTTCATCGGCCGCTATTTCGAGACTAGCGCCGTGACCACGCGCTTCCGCCCACACCACTTCCCCTTCACCGAGCCGAGCGCGGAGATGGATGTCGGCTGTGACCGTTCTGGCGGTGAACTGAAGATCGGCCAGGGCGCTGATTGGCTGGAAATCCTGGGCTGCGGCATGGTGCACCCCAATGTGCTGCGCGCCTGTGGCATCGACCCGGATGAATACCAGGGCTTCGCCTTTGGTATGGGCGTCGACCGCCTGGCCATGCTCAAATACGGCATGAGCGACCTGCGCGAGATGTTCGCGGGCGATACCCGCTGGCTAGCGCACTACGGCTTCTCGGCCTTCGCCGCGCCAAACCCAGCCTCGGGCCTGAGCTAAGGAGCGCCGCGATGAAGTTCACCATTTCCTGGCTCAAAGAGCATCTCGACACCCCGGCCAGAGCCGGTGAGGTTGTCAACGTCATGACCATGGCGGGTCTTGAGGTCGAGCATGTCACCGACCCGGCTGCCAAGCTGGCGGCCTTCAGCGTGGCCAAGATCATTGAAGCCGTGCCGCACCCCAATGCCGACCGGCTGCGGGTCTGTCAGGTCGACACCATCGACGGCCGCAAGGAAATCGTCTGCGGTGCCCCCAATGCGCGGGCGGGCCTGACCACGATCTATGCTCCGATTGGGGCCTATGTGCCGGGACTGGGCGTCACCCTGGTCGAGAAGCCGGTCCGTGGTGTGGTCTCTATGGGCATGCTGTGTTCGGCCTCGGAGCTGGAAACCGCCAGCGAGTCTGACGGCATCATGGACCTGCCTGACACCTTGAAGGTCGGTACGAGCGTCGCCCAGGCTCTGGGCCTGGAAGCCGTGATCGATTTCGAGGTTACGCCCAACCGGCCCGACTGGCTGGGCGTGCACGGTATCGCCCGCGACCTTGCCGCTGCTGGGGTTGGCAATTTCATCGAAAAGCCGATCGCGCCGGTGGCTGGCACGTTCCCCTGCCCTATCACGGTCAAGGTGGATGGCGATGCCTGTCCGGTGTTTGCCGGACGACTGATCCGAGGCGTCAGCAATGGCCCCTCGCCCGAGTGGTTGCAGGCGCGACTGCGGGCCGTGGGGCTGCGCCCGATCAACGCCCTGGTCGATGTTACCAACCTGATCAGCCTGGACCGTTGCCGCCCGCTGCATGTCTATGATGCGGCGCTACTGGTCGGCACGACCATCGAGGCGCGGCTGGGCCATCATAGTGACCACGGTGACGAGCAGCTGATTGCACTCGACGGCAAGACCTATGACCTCGGGGCGCAGATGTGCGTCATCGCCGATGCCGAGGGCGAGCGCCCGGTTGGCCTGGGCGGGGTGATGGGCGGTGCCAGCACCGGCTGTTCCGAAACCACAACAACCGTCTTTGTGGAGAGTGCTTGGTTCGATCCGATCCGCACCGCCCAGACCGGCCGTGCCACCGGCATCAGTTCAGACGCCCAATACCGCTTTGCCCGTGGCGTCGATCCGCAGTCCTGCCTCGATGGGCTTGAGCTGGCTACAAAGCTGATCCTGGACTTCTGTGGCGGCGAGCCGTCGGACGTGGTGATCGCGGGCCAACCGCCGGCACCGCCAGCGGGATTCGAGTTTGATCCTGCCTATGTGAAGCAGCTGGCAGGGCTGGACTTGCCTTACGGCCGTGCCCTGGAAATCTTGAGCGCGCTTGGCTTCGACTCCAAGGGCAACAAAATTACGCCGCCGACCTGGCGGCGCGATGTCGGCGGCAAGGCGGATCTGGTCGAGGAAGTGGCGCGCATCGCTGGCTTCGACGCCCTGCCCTCTACCCCTCTGCTAGAGGTGGAGCGCCCACCCGGCGGTATTTTGAACCCCCTCCAGGCCCGTGTGCGCATCGCGCGCCGCGCCCTGGCCGCCGCCGGCTATCACGAGGCCCTGACCTGGTCCTTCACCAAACAGAGCACCGCAGCCCTGTTTGGAGGCGGTGCGGCTGAGCTTGTGCTGGCCAATCCGATCGCCGCCGAACTGGACTGTATGCGGCCTTCGATCCTGCCCAACCTGATCGAAGCGGCGGGGCGTAACGCCAACCGGGGTTTCGCTGACGCGGCGCTGTACGAGATCGGCCCGGTCTATCTGAGCGACGGACCCAACGACCAACGCACCGCTATTTGCGCGGTGCTCAGCAGCCATCCTGCCCGCGATTGGGGCGGTAAGCCGGCAGACCCGCTGTTTGCCCTCAAGGGTGACCTGCTGGCCCTGTTGGAAGAGATCGGCGCGCCGCTTGGCAGCCTGCAAACCGTGCAGGGCTCGGCCGGTGCCTGGTGGCACCCCGGCCGTAGCGCCAGCCTACAGCTGGGGCCCAAGACCGTTGTGGCAACATTCGGGGAACTGCATCCGTCCGCGCTCAAGGCCCTGGACGTGGACGGCCCCATTTATGGCTTTGAGATCACGCTCGACGACGTGCCACAGCCAAAGCGCCGGGCTGTAAAGACCAAGCCGGCCTTCGATGGCTCATCACTGATGCCGCTGTCGCGCGATTTTGCCTTCCTGGCGGACCAGAACAAGAGCGCCGGCGACCTGGCCCGCGCCGCAGCC
>CANKEA010000191.1 GCA_947480815.1 Caulobacterales bacterium
ACCCTTTTACACCTTATCGTTGAAGTCGACATTGATGGTCTTGATCTGGCCGCTGATCTGAGAGCCGACATCGACCGTGACCAAGGCCTGAAGTTTGCCGGAGGCGGAGACCGAGCTGGTCACATCACCACGCGTTACCTCCGCTATGCGGTAGGGGGTCACATCTGTTTTCGGCTTGAGCAGAAGCCAGGCTCCAACGGCCAGGGCCAGCACGACGCCGCTAGCTATAATCAGGCGCGGCGGGGTGATCTTTGATGGTCTGCGGTTGGCGGGCGACAGGGCCATGAACTGGAGTTTCTCCGAGAGACGCTGAACGAGGACTGACTATACGAGATTGGCGCATAAGGGCACCTATTTGCAGGTGTATTGCAGCCAGATTACCGCGCCTACACCGAAGCTTATCAGGCCGGCAACATTACGCGCGCATTGAGGCCGCCGCCGGGTCGGTTATGGAGGGTAACGTCGCCGCCATGGGCGCGGGCAATCGAGCGCACGACGGCTAAGCCAAGTCCAATCCCGCCGGTGACTCGGCTACGTGACGGCTCATGGCGATAGAAGGGCTCAAATACATGCTCCAGTTCTTCAGCATTAACGCCGGGGCCATCGTCCTCGATTTCCACGACGGCGAAGCCGGGCATAGAATGCAGACTGGCGCGGGCACCGCCGCCGTATTTAACGGCGTTGTCGATCAAATTGGTCAGCAGGCGGCGCAGGGCGAGGGAATCGCCATCGATTATCACCGGCTCGCTTTCGGTCAGGGTGGCTTTGGCACCGGTCTCTGCCGCCTCATCAACCACGCTTTCGACCAGGGAGGATAGCTCGACCTTGGCGCGACCGCCGGACTGCGATGCGTCGCGGACGAAGGCGAGAGCAGCGGAGATCATCTCGTCCATCTGGTCGATGTCCGCGGCCAGTTTGGCGCGCGTTTCTTCCGGTGCCGACTCGATTCGGAACCTCAGGCGCGTCAATGGGGTGCGTAGGTCATGGGCAATCGCCCCGATCATGGCTGTGCGATCCTCGACATAGCGGCCAAGTCGGCCCTGCATATTGTTGAAGGCTTCGACGGCTTCATTGACCTCGAGGGAGCCCTTGAGCGCGAGCGGCGGCGCGCGAGGGTCGCACCCCAGGCGCTCGGCGGCCTTGGCAAAAGCGGCGATTGGTGCAGTCAGGCGGCGGGTGAACAGCCAGGCAAGGGGTGAGACGATCAGGGCGGCAAGGGCATAGATCAGCAACGTGCGGCT
This sequence comes from Caulobacterales bacterium, assembly GCA_947480815.1. Taxonomy (GTDB): domain Bacteria; phylum Pseudomonadota; class Alphaproteobacteria; order Caulobacterales; family Caulobacteraceae; genus Caulobacter. The sequence continues at coordinate 1,242 of CANKEA010000191.1, forward strand.
CTGCCAGCTGTCGAGGCGTAAGGCGACGCGGGGTTCGACCAGACTGTAGCTACCGTCCGCCTGTTGCACCGAAAGCTGGAAGGCACCAAAGACAAAGGGTTCCCCGCCTTCGCGGCGGTTGCGCCCGCCCGCCCTGCCTCTTGGTGTGGACCGAGTCGGTTGGCGGAAGGCCCATCGTGGCGCGCGGTAGGTCGCGAGGGAAATCGCGTCTCCGGCAACTCCCAGCTGGCTGGCCAGGACCTCCTTGAATGCTGTGGCGCGTGAACCCTCATCCTCGCCCAGTACCGGGTGGTGCACCTTTTTGATGACGATGGTGCGGCCTTCGGCGGCCTTGACGCTGTGCTGTGTCAGAACGGCCTGCGCTACTTCACTGACGCGATAGACGTCGATCACCGGTGCCGGCAACATGAGGATCACGACCCCGCTGAACACCCATGCGGCAGCAAGCGTGGCCAGGATCAGGCCCAGGGCCTGAAGAAAAAGCGGCGTTGCCGACTTCGTCTTGCTCATGATGTCCGGGTCACCTTCGCGTCGAACATGTAGCCCTCGCTGCGGATGGTTCGGATGAGATCGCCAGGGCGATCCTCAAGCTTACGACGAAGCCGACTTATCTGCACGTCGATCGCGCGATCAAAGGCGTCAGTGTCACGCCCACGCGCCAGTTCCAGCAGTTGGTCTCGGGTCAGCACACGCTGTGGCCGCTCGACGAAGGCGCGCAACAAGGAGAATTCGCCGCTGGACAGGTTTACCACCACGCCCTCGGCATTCATCAGTTCACGCCGTACAAAATCAAGCCGCCAGCCGGCGAATTCGCAGCCTGCACCCAGCAGCCGGTCCCTGTTCATGACGGGTTCCTGCCGCCGACGCAGCACGGCCCGCACGCGTGCCAGCAGTTCGCGCGGATTGCATGGCTTGGGCAGGTAGTCGTCAGCACCCATTTCGAGGCCAACGATGCGGTCGGTATCCTCGCCCATTGCGCTCAGCATAATCAGCGGGGGGCCGTCGGCGGAGGCTAGGCGGCGGCAGATCGAAAGACCGTCCTCGCCCGGCAACATCACATCGAGCACGATGAGGTCGACGCCGCCCCGGGCCAGGGTGGCGTCCATTTCGCGCGCGTCGCCAGCCTTATCGACCTGATAGCCGTGTTTCCCAAGAAAGTCGGAAACCACGTCGCGGATACCTGGGTCATCGTCGACCATCAGAATCTTTGCGCCGGCCGACGATACCACGGCAGCGGATAAAGGGCTTACGGACGAAATCGGCGTCATTCGCATTGCAACAGGTTGGACCAAGCGCATGTCCAGCACGTTTCACGTTTGAAACAGCACGCCACACGGTCATTGACGGCAGTCTGTCTGTCGAAAGGGCCTTTGTCACGGTGGTTCAGCCGCTGAGGGCCCATTCAACTTGGGATGTTTCGTATGAAAGATCGATCGAGCTGGCGGTTTTGGGTTTAGCGACTTTTGGCATCGGCTCCCCCTGGAGTGCATACTGGCGTAGTTGATCCGCCATGGCCAACCCGTCGCCCAAGCTGCGTCCACCTGTATCGCCGCCGATGGCCGCCTCTGTGGGGATGCTGATCGCCGCCATGGTTTCGATCCAGGCGGGTGCCGTGGTGGCCAAGGGCGTCTTCCCCATAGCCGGCCCTGCGGGCGTTTCGGCGCTGCGGCTGGGGTTCGGTGCCGTGATGTTGGCCATTGCCCTGCAGCCGTGGAAGGCGACGCTGACCTGGCGGTCGTTGCGGTCGACGCTGGTCTATGGCGTGGCGCTGGGGGCGATGAACCTCTCTCTATATGAAGCGCTGGCGCGTATCCCGCTGGGGGTTGCGGTGGCTTTGGAGTTCACCGGCCCGCTTGCCCTGGCTGCGTTCAGTTCCCGTAAGGGTCGGGACCTGATTTGGGTGGGACTGGCAGCGAGCGGCCTGCTGCTTATGACGCCCCTGAGCGGTGCGACGGATTTGAACCCCTTAGGTGTGGTGTTCGCCCTCGCGGCAGGGATGTGCTGGGCGAGCTACATCGTCGCCGGGCGTCTGGCCGGTGCTGAGCACGGCGCGCGCGCCACGGCCTTGGGGTGCTTGGTGGCCGCGGCGCTGGTAATCCCGATCGGCGTGATCCAGGCTGGTGCGGCGCTGCTCGATCCGGCGCTCATCTTGCCAGGCCTGAGTATTGCCCTGTTATCGACGGCCTTGCCTTACACCCTTGAGATGATCGTCATGGGCCGGATGAGCGTACGGGTCTTTGGGGTGCTGATGAGCCTGGAGCCGGCGATTGGGGCCGCGTCTGGCTGGCTGTTCCTGCACCAGAGCCTGACTGCGCCGCAAGGGTTGGCAATCGCAGCGGTTATCGCTGCGTCGGTGGGCGTTACACTGACCGCTGACAGGGCGGCACCGGATGCCTGAGGCCTCGGGATTGCCGAGGGCTTGCGGGCATGCCTATGCTCCCTGCTTAGATGCGCTAGGG
>CANKEA010000192.1 GCA_947480815.1 Caulobacterales bacterium
ATCGCCCGGTCTGGATGAAGCTGACCCCTCCGGGTGCGCTGCTTTCGATCGTAGAAGCCGAGGGCCATGTGACGGTGGGCAAGGACGCCCAAGGCAACATGACCTTCACGGGTAAGTCGCCTTACGAGCCCTATCCCGTGACCATCACGGTCAATAGCGCCAACCTGGTCACCAAGGTTTCGGTGCCCTACATGAAGCACACCTACGTGGCGAGCTTCGATGGCTACAATCCCGTTACCGAGCGGATCGACAACGTCCGAAACAAGTGGGAGCCGGGCTATCTGTTTCCCTGGGTCGACCACATGACCTGGACGAAGGACGGCAAGATGATCGCTGACCTGACCACCACCTCCTACCAGACCAATGGCTATGTCGTGATGCCCTATCCGGAACTCTTGAAGGCCACCAAGGAAGAGGCTGATCCGATGCTGGGTTACGACCGAAACGATCCGGCGGATCCGCGCAACGATCCGGCCAACCAATTCACTCCAGGAGGCTAAAGCCCCTTAGACGGTGAAAAAAACAGCAAGCCCCGGCAGCATTTGCGGCCGGGGCTTTTTGCTGCGCCATGCGGCAGCGCTCGGCGCTTGACCTCGGAAATCGGGCGGGTGAAGAGGTCGCCGTAATCATAAGACATCCGCCGGCAGCGGGGCAGGGGACACACCATGACCACCTATAAGATCGCGCTCATTCCTGGCGACGGCATTGGCCACGAGGTGGTCCCCGAAGGCGTGCGGGTCCTGGAAGAGGCTGGCCGCAAGTTCGGCTTCGACTTCAAGTGGGATGAACTTCCCTGGAGCTGCGAATACTACGCCAAGCACGGCGAGATGATGCCGAAGGACGGTCTGGACCAGATCCGCAATCACGAAGGGATCTACCTGGGCGCAGTCGGCTTTCCCGGCGTTCCCGACCATATTTCACTGTGGGGCCTGCTGCTGCCCATCCGACGTGGCTTCGACCAATATGTCTGCCTGCGGCCGATCAAGCTGATCCGAAATATCGTCTCGCCCCTACGCGGTCGCGAGGCCGGCAGTATCGATTTCGTACTGGTGCGCGAAAATACCGAGGGTGAATATTCCGACCAGGGCGGCATATTCAACGAGGGGGCACCAGAAGAACGGGTCGTTCAGGAGAGCATCTTCACCCGCAAGGGCACGGACCGGATTTTGAAATACGCCTTCGAACTGGCCAATTCACGCCCGCGCAAAAAGCTGAGCTGGGCCACCAAATCGAACGGCATCTATATCTCGATGCCCTATTGGGACGAGCGCGCCAAACTGATGGCCGCCCAATACCCAGACGTGAAAGCCGACAACTATCATATCGACATCCTGGCGGCGCATTTCGTGCTGAACCCTGATCGCTTTGACGTTGTGGTGGCCTCCAACCTGATGGGCGACATCCTGTCCGACCTGGGGTCGGGCTGTACCGGCACCATCGCCATTGCCCCTAGCGCCAATATAAATCCCGAGAAGATTTACCCCTCGATGTTCGAGCCGGTGCACGGCTCGGCACCAGACATCTTCGGTCGCAACATCGCCGACCCAATTGGACAGATCTGGTCGGGTGCCATGATGCTGGAGCACCTGGGCCATCAGGACGCCGCCGACGCGATCGTCGAGGCGATTCAGCTGGTGCTCGACGATGGTCCGCGCACGCCTGACCTCGGCGGCAAGGCCAGCACCCAGGAGATGGGCAAGGCGATTGAGGATGCGTTGCGCGGCATGTCGGTCTAGGCCGCGCTCAGCGCCTTCATCTCGGCATAGAGGTCGCTCTTGCCCTCGAAGCCTATGCCGGGAAGTTCGGGCATGACGATGTGCCCGGCTTCCACCCGCACCCCGTCCGGGAACCCGCCATAGGGCTGGAAAAGGTCCGGGTAACTCTCATTGCCACCCAGGCCTAGGCCCGCGGCAATGTTGAGCGACATCTGGTGCCCGCCGTGGGGGATGCAACGGCTGGGCGACCAGCCGGCTATGCTTAGTTCTCGCAAAGTGCGCTGATATTCGCATAGACCGTAGGACAGGGCGCAGTCGAACTGCAGCCAGTCGCGGTCGCTGCGCATGCCGCCATAGCGCAGCAGGTTACGGGCGTCCTGGTGGCTAAACAGGTTCTCGCCCGTGGCCATCGCGCCCGGATAAAACTCAGCCAGAGCTGCTTGCAGGGCGTAGTCGAGTGGATCGCCCGCTTCCTCGTACCAGAACAACGGATAGTCACGCAGCATTTTGGCGTAGGCGATGGCGGTTTCCAGGTCGAAGCGGCCGTTGGCATCCACGGCCAGCTGGGCATCCGATCCAATTTCGCTCAGAACGGCCTCTATCCGCTTGGCGTCCTGCGCCAGAGAATCGCCCCCGATCTTCATCTTTACGACGGTGTAGCCTCGGTCGAGATAGCGCCGCATCTCGGCACGCAACATGGCCAGGTCCTTGCCCGGATAGTAGTAGCCGCCCGCGGCGTAGACGAAGACGCGCCGATTGACCTCGCGGCCGTGGCGCTCTGCCAGCAGGCGGAAAAGCGGCTTGTCCGCGATCTTGGCCACGGCGTCCCAGATGGCCATGTCCAGTGTGCCGACCGCGACAGACCGCTCGCCGTGGCCGCCCGGCTTTTCGTTGTTCATCATGGCCGCCCAGGCCTTATTGGGATCGAGGTTTTCGCCCGTCACGTCGGCAAGGTCGCCGGCTTCGAGCAGCCGGGGTGCGAAGCGCTCGCGGATCAGCCCGCCCTGACCATAGCGGCCGTTGGAGTTGAAACCGTAGCCGGTGGCGCGCTTGCCGCCGGCCTCAATCGTCACCGCCACCAGGCTGGCTGTCATCTTGGAGAAGTCGATGTAGGCATTGCGTATCGGCGAGGCGATCGGCTTGGTGATTTCGCGGACGTCGGTGATGCGGGCGGACATGGGTGCGGTCTCTGGCGCTGGGGATCGCGGTGTTCCTAGAGCGCGGCGTGCGGTGGCGCAAATCTCACCCAAGCCTGATACCAAAAGGGCGGCTCCTCATGAAGCCGCCCTTTCCGTCCGCAGTGTCTTTGGAGACTAGTAGTTGACCTTCAGCTCCATGCCGAAGGTGCGCGGCGGGTTGAGGTTGCCATAGTCTCCGATCGTGCCGCGGTTGGCGACCGAGATGCGGTAGACGTAGGTCTCGTCCAGCAGGTTGCGTGCCCAGAGCGATACTGTGGCGGTCGCGCCGCCGCCCGCCATGCCGATATCCGCCAGGGCGAGGTTGCCGTTCACGATAAAGCTCTTATCGCCCATCGCAGATACGTTCTTCACCAGCTTGCCGGTCGGAGACACGTCGGCGAACTCGGTCTGGAAGGAGTATTGAGCGTCAGCATAGTTGGCGTCGAGGTGACCGCGCAGGGTCAGGTCGCCGACGGGCCACTGGTAGTCGACATAGCCCGACGCGGCGTTCTTAGGCGTGTAGACCACGTTGACTGGGAAGGGCGTGCCGACCGGAACATCGACGTTGCCGGTGAAGGGGAACGGCGCGGCCGGGACTTTCACATCCGTAAAGGCGTAGTTCAGGCCCACGGTCATGTTGTCGATCGGCTTCCAGGTCAATTCCGCTTCAAACCCACGGATCGTCGACTTACCCGGCGCGTTACGAGTTTCTTCGGTGTGTGCGCCTTGGGTCGGGCTGCCAGGAGTGGTGTCGACGTTGTCGAAGTCGATCTGGGTGTCGG
>CANKEA010000193.1 GCA_947480815.1 Caulobacterales bacterium
GGAAATGAAGCCGCAGGCCATAGTCTAGACTGGCGTCGTCGCCTAGTTTGAGCGCTAATGTCGACCTTGGCCATATTATCGTCGAGGCTTAGGATTGACGGCAGCGGCGACACACCTATCGGGGTCGGCCGGCGACCAGAACCTAGAGGGCGCTATGGAGTTTTTGCAGTGGTTGGCCGATTCGCCGGTAGGCGTCTGGGTCAGTTCATCTGAGACGTACGGCTATTACATCCTGCTGTCGGTGCATGCGATTGGCATGGGCATCGTTGCCGGGGTGATCCTGATGTTGTGCGCCCGGCTGCTGGGTTTTGCCCGCGATCTGTCGCTGAGCATCTTCGACAAGCTCTTCACCATCGCCAAGTACGGTTTCTTCTTCAACGCCCTTTCGGGTGCCGCGCTGTTCGCGGCCAACGGCGTCAACCTGATGAAAAATGTGCCGTTCCTGCTGAAGCTCACCTTCATCGTGTTGGGCGGTGTTGGGTTGCTCCTAACCTCGCGCTCGGTCGAACGGGAGCGAGCGATGTTGAGCAACGGCGAAGCGGCCTCGGTGAAGATCAAAGCCCTGGCCTTGGTAACGGGCCTGCTGTGGATCGCAGCAATCTTGTCCGGCCGGATCATCGCCTACACGATCAGCTACTAGCGCGGTGGAAAGTTCATGAACGAGACGGTGATTTTGGCGGCCATCCGGGCCAGTTGGATAGGTCAGACGGTCCGCGACATTTCCTGGATGTTCGGTTTTCTTGAATTCACCCACTTTGTGGGCCTGTGCGTGCTGTTCGGCTCGCTGCTGTTGGTCGATCTGCGGCTGATCGGGGTGTTGAAGATTGGCAACCTGCGCAGTGTTCTGAAGTTCACCAACTGGGCCATCGCCGGCTTCGCTATCAACCTGCTTAGCGGGATCGGCTTCTTCTTCTCCAACCCGGTCAATTATTATGAGAACCCACTGTTTCGTGCGAAGATGGTGTTCGTCCTGCTCGCCGGGCTGAACGTGCTCTATTTCGAGTTGGTCGAGCGCAAGAAAATCGAGCACCTGACGGCGGGCGAGACGCCCGCGATGGATACCCGGATCGTCGCCGGGCTCTCCCTGTTCTTGTGGACGGTCGTGATCATTCTGGGCCGCTTCCTGCCAACGCTCGGCACCGGCTGATCGCCGACATCCGGAACGACATCCGGAGTTAAGGCAGAGATGATTGAGGCGGCTCCGGCATACGGTGCCGCCTTTTTCATGCCCGCATCCCACGTCTGACGCAGGCAGCAAGGAGGTCGCTGCATGAGGGCGCTGCCTGAGCCGTTCGATGGCGTGAGCGTAATGCCACCCTCAACTTTCACTGGCGCTTGGGGTGGTGCGGCCAGCAAAAAGCCCGGCACCGCAAGGGTGCCGGGCTGATGCCGTATCGTGGCTGCGGGGTGGACTAGAAGTCTAGTGACCGCTTGCGGGTCTCGGGCAGGAAGAACAGCGCCGCCACCAGGCTGATCGCGGTAAAAATGAACGGATACCAGAGACCGGCGAAGATATCGCCCGTGCCAGAGACGATGGCGAACACCGTCACCGGCAGGAACCCGCCGATCCAGCCCACCCCGACGTGATAGGGTACCGACATGGCTGTATAGCGGATCTTGGTCGGGAACAGCTCGATGGCTGCGGTGGCTAGCGGTCCGTAGAGCAGGGCGGCTGCGATCGCCATGATGAACATCAGGCCGAACAATAGAGGCTTGTTGATCTGGGCGCTGTCAGCCTTAGCTGGGTAGCCGGCTGCGACCAGGGCTGCCTTGGCCGGTGTCTCGAACAAAGCTTTGGTCTTGATGGTTTCGGGCGCGGACTGGCCAATCGCACTGACCGCTTGCACCTTGGTTGTGCCGACTTCTATGTAGGCGGGGGTGCCGGCAGGCGCGGCCTTGTTCTTGTAGGAGACGCCCGCATTGGCCAGGAAGCTCTTGGCGATGTCGCAAGATGACTTGAACTGTGTTTTGCCGATCGGGTCGAACTGAAGTGCGCAGTCGGCGGGGTCGGCGTAGACCACGACGGGTGCAGCGATCGATGCCTTGGCCAGAGCCGGGTTGCCGGCGGCCTCCATGGCGTGGAAGCCGGGGAAGTAGAAGACCGCGCCAATGATCATACCGGCCAGCATGACCGGCTTGCGGCCGATCTTGTCGGACAGCCAACCCGCCAGAATGTAGAGCGGCGCGCTAAGCGCAACGACGCCCATCATCAGGCTGCCGCTGACCTTTGGGTCTATCTTCAGGGACTTTTCCAGGAAGACCTGGACGTAGAAATAGGCAGTGTAGAACACTGCGCCCTGGGCACACATCATGCTGAAGAAGGCCAGCAGCACCAGCTTGAGGTTGGGCCACTTGCCGAAGGTTTCCGAATAGACCGCCTTGGAGACGCCGGTATCATCACCCTGAGTTTCGCCCTCGAGCTGAGCGAATAGCGGGCTCTCGGTCATCTTCATCCGCATGAAAACAGAGATGGCCAGCAGGCCGAAAGAGGCCAGGAAGCACAGGCGCCAACCCCAGGCGTCGAAAGCCTCAGTGCCGAGCACAGTACGCAGGAAAAGGATCATCAGTAGGGCGACCAGCAGGCCGATCGGGGCCGAGGTCTGCACATAGCTGCCAAGGTAGCCACGCACGCCCTGCGGCGCATGTTCGGCCACTGAGATCGCCGCGCCGCCGTAGACGCCGCCCAGCGCTGTGCCCTGAATGATGCGCGCCAAGATCACCAGCAGCGATGCGGTAATCCCCGCCTGCTCGAAGGTTGGCAGCAGGCCGATAGCGAAAGTCGCCCCGCCCATCATCAGGACGGTGATGAGAAACGCGCTCTTGCGGCCCAGCAGGTCGCCAACGCGGCCAAAGATCAAGGCCCCCAGCGGACGGAAAGCAAACCCGGTGCCGAACAGGGCTAGGGCGGCGATAAAGCCGGCGGTGGGCGGCAGTCCGGTGAAGAATTTGGCTGATATCACCTGGGCCAGAGTGCCGAAGATATAGAAGTCATACCACTCGAAGGCACTGGCGGCGGCCGATGCGCCAACCACAAGCCCCATGTGCGGCTTCTTGTATGCTCCGGCCTGCTTAGCCCCTGGCATGGAAATTCCCCCTGTTCGTTTCGCCACCGTCTTATCGGGTTGTTCCCGGACGGTCTAATGTCGCCCTTTTTAGGGGGCTGGCTCAAGTCCGTAATCTTATCGGGCCGCCCAACGCTCCCTCATCAGGCACCACTTTGGTCCGCTAGAGGCGAACCATCTGATACTTTTTGCCGTTGATCACAACGGCGGTGATGAAGCCGGAATTCGACCCATCGCGGGCCGGCGTATAGAAGAAGGTGTAGCTCTGGCCGACTTTGAAGTCGGTCTTCACAGCCACGCCCATCCGGCGCAGGCCATTGGCACCCAGCGCTTCGAAAGCCCAAGCCTTTTGAGCTTTTGTTGCCGGATCTACCGAGGTGACCCGCCATTGGGCGTGCGGGGCGATGTCGCGGAATTCGGTCAGTGTGCCCAACACCGAGAACTCCTTGGAGTTATCGTACTGGGCGTTGGCATTGTGATGGGCCATGGTGGGGACGGCGGTCACTGTGATTGCGGCGGCTGCCAGGAAGGTCATGAAAGTCTTCATCGGAGCGTCCTCTCGCTAACGCCGTTTAAGTCGGCGTGTGTTTATTCGACTGGTTTCGGAC
>CANKEA010000194.1 GCA_947480815.1 Caulobacterales bacterium
GATCAGCAGCGGGATCTCATGCACCTGGTCGGTGCTCGGCGCGAACTGAAGCAGCTGAAGCAGGTCGTTCTGATAGACAACCTTGCCTGGCGCTGTGGCGACATTGCGCCCCAACTCGAACTGATCCATGTCGGTCTGCCGGATAGCCAGCTTGCCGCCGCCGCGCTCCATATCGGCGGCAAAGTTCTCCACGCCTTTCAGCAGGCTCTTACCCTTGCTCTCGACCATGGCCCGCAGCGCCGCCGGGTTGGACATCAGGAAATTAGACGGCGAGAAGGCGTCGGTTAGCAGCTTGGTGTACATCTCGACCCGTCGCTTATCGGCCGGATCTGCCACCTGTGTCTCGGCGACCAGGGTGTTCAGCCAATTGCTGCTGAGCAGGTAGGATTGTTTCATCATGTCGAATATAGGGTTGTTCGACCATTCCGGGTCGCTGAAGCGCTGGTCGCCTTTTTCCGGTTTGACAACTGGCGCAGCCGGCTCGCCTGGGCCGAGGCGAGCGACGGTATTGCGCCAAAGTTCCATATAGCTGGAGAAAAGCTCGGCCTGGGCCCGCATAACGCGGTCGGGCTGAGCCGCCAGGGTTCCCATAACCTCTGTCATGGCGGGACCGACGTGGAACGGGTCGATATTCAGTGCCGGTGGTCGGTCGGCGGCGCGCAAGGCGGCCTCAGCTATCGCGCCCTGAGCGGTCACGGCAGCGCGGGCCAGGTTAGCCGAGAGGGCTTCGAGGGACTCGCGCTGTTGGGGGGTGATCAGCTGCAGGATATCCGTCGATGCCTGGGCAGGCGAGGGCGGGGCAGAGTTAGGAGCCTTGTGCGCCGTTTGGGCAACCTTAGCGGCGGGTTTTTTGGCGGCCGTCTTCCCCCGGGTCTTGCCCTTGGCCGCTTTGCTATCCCTTTGGGGTGTTCGGGCCATGTTGTGCTCCTACTTCCGCCGAAGCGCCTGATGACATAAGATCCTACGTACGATGATCAATGAAGACAAAAATCGTCGAAATTTGACGCTGGTAGCGGTATGGCTTCCGCTGGCCCTGGCAGGGTGCGCCAGTGCCGCGCCGGCACCCTATCCGACGTTTGCTGAGATTCCGTCGGTCCCGGGCGATGTGCGTAGCCCTGCCGAATGGCGCCGGAATATCATCGCTGTTAGGGCCGATGGTGTGAAGCTGGCGTCCGAGACCGCGCCCAACACCTTCACGCTTAATGATACCGAAGCCTTTGCGGCCCGTACACGCGCCCAGGCCAGCAAGGGGGGTGCCGCCCCCAATGAAATCACCGGTCGTGCGCAGGCCGATGCGTTTGCAAATGCCGCCCGCGGCCGAGCTTTGACGCCTCCGTCCACGCGCTAGGCGCCCGGCGGAGGCCAAACATCCCTAAACCGGCTTGGCTGGACACCTTTGCGGGTCTATCCATGCCCAACGCTTGCCGCACCGGGCCAAAGCTTTCTAGGTTAAGCGCTTTCGGGCGGCAGGTCCGCAGACACTTCCGCCTAGCGCCCCTAGGCGCAATGAGCACACATCACATGACTCCCGATTTTCACCGCATCCGCCGCCTGCCGCCCTACGTTTTCGAAGAGGTGAACAAGCTCAAGGCCGGTCTGCGCGCCAAGGGTATCGACATTATCGACTTCGGCATGGGCAACCCGGATATGCCCACGCCCAAACATATCGTCGACAAGCTGATCGAGACGGCCCGCGACCCCAAGAGTGGCCGCTATTCGGCCTCCAAGGGCATTGTCGGCCTGCGCCGCGCCATGGCCGGCTATTACGACCGCCGCTATGGCGTGAAGCTGAACCCCGATATGGAAGTGATCGCCACCTTGGGATCGAAGGAAGGGTTCGCCAACCTGGCCCAGGCCCTGACCGCGCCGGGCGACACGGTGATTTGCCCCAACCCGGCCTATCCGATCCATGCCTACGGCTTCATCATGGCGGGTGGCGTGATCCGACATGTGCCGGCGCTGAGCCCCGAAGAATATTTGTCGGGCATTTCGCGCGCCATGAAGCACTCGGCGCCGCCGCCTTCGGTCTTGATCCTCAGCTATCCATCAAACCCGACGGCGCAGTGGGTTGATCTGGATTTTTACAAGGAAGCCATCCGCTTGGCCAAGCAGCACGACCTGCTTGTGCTGTCGGACATTGCATATTCAGAGATCTATTTCGACGACAATCCGCCGCCGAGCGTGTTGCAGGTCGAGGGTGCCAAGGACATCGCGGTTGAGGTCAACAGCCTGTCTAAGACTTACGCCATGGCCGGATGGCGCGTTGGTATGGTGGTGGGGAACAGCCGTATCTGTTCTGCCCTGGCGCGCGTAAAATCCTATCTGGACTATGGGGCCTTCACGCCGATCCAGGTGGCGGCCGCCGCGGCGCTGAATGGGCCGCAGGACTGCGTCGACGAGATTCGGGCGATCTATAAAGGCCGCCGCGATGTGTTGGTCGAATCCATGAAGCGGGCCGGGTGGGATATTCCCAACCCACCGGCGTCGATGTTTGCCTGGGCCCCGATTCCTGAACCCTATCGCCACGTCGGGTCGATGATGTTCTCCAAGCTGCTGATCGAGGAGGCCCACGTGGCCGTGGCACCGGGCGTGGGCTTTGGCGAGTATGGTGAGGGTTTCGTGCGCATCGGTCTGGTGGAAAACGAACACCGCATCCGTCAAGCGGCGCGCAATGTGAAGAAGTTCCTGGCCAATGCAGACGAGATCCTGGCCCGTTCGCATAACGCCATGGTGTCGCAATGAGCGGTAAAACCTGGCGTATCGGCGTCGCCGGCCTGGGCACAGTGGGCGGTGGCCTGCTTGAAATTCTCAATGAGCGGCCAGACTTTGCGCCTGCGGAGGGGCGTGCAGTAGTCACGGGAGTCAGCGCGCGGACGCGATCGCGCGCGCGTTCGGTCGATATCTCGAAAATGGCTTGGTTTGATGATCCGGTGGCTTTGGCCGGATCGCCGGATAATGATATTTTCGTTGAATTGATTGGTGGGTCAGACGGTTCCGCTAAGGCCGCCGTCGAGACAGCGCTGAAGGCTGGCAAGCCGGTCGTAACGGCCAATAAGGCCCTGTTAGCCGAGCATGGGCTGGAATTGGCCACGCTCGCCGAGACGCACGGTGTGCCAATGCTGTTCGAGGCTGCGGTGATGGGTGGGGTGCCTGCCATCAAGGTGGTGCGCGAAGCCCTAGTGGGCGACACCCTTAATTCGATCGCCGGGATTCTCAACGGCACCTGCAATTACATCCTGACCGAAATGGAAGCCGGCGGGCGGGCTTTCGCCGATGTGTTGGCCGAGGCCCAGGCCAAGGGATACGCCGAGGCTGACCCGACCATGGACGTGGGCGGCTTCGATGCCGGCCACAAGATCACCTTGTTGGCCTCGCTGGCCTTTGGCTGTGGCCCCAATTTCGCGGCGGCCCAGATTGAGGGCATCAGCGGGGTGGAGCTGTCCGATATTCGCCTGGCGCATGACCTTGGATACCGCATCAAGTTGATCGCCCAGGCCGTTCGTGACGCGGATGGGGTGTCGATCCGGGTGCGGCCAACGCTGGTGCCCCTCGATCACCCGCTGGCTCAGGCGGATGGCGCGCTCAACGCCCTATTCATTGAGGGCCGTCGCACCGGTCGCATCTTCCTGCGCGGGCCGGGTGCAGGGGCC
>CANKEA010000195.1 GCA_947480815.1 Caulobacterales bacterium
CTGGTCAGTGATCGTCGGGAAACCCTTCAGGAAGAGGCCTATGGGGCCGCTCGCAAGACGGTAGACACTGTGGCCGCTCCTGTTAGCGGGGCCATTGCAGCCCCCGGCCGCTGGACCGGCCAAGGTCTCAGCTGGATCAGCGTCTATTTCTTCACGGCTTCGGAAAACCGCAAGTTGCGCAGGGAGCTGGACGAAATGCGCAGCTGGCGTGACACCGCCATCGGGCTGAAAGAGCAAAATGACCGCTATCAGGCCCTGCTTGGGCTGAAGCTCAACCCGCCGATCCCGATGGTGGCCGCGCGCGTCGTGGCCGATAGCCGCGGTCCTTTCGCCAATGCCCGCATCGCCGACACCGGGCGTTCGCGCGGCGTGACGGTGGGCAATCCGGTCGTGAGCGAACGCGGCCTCGTCGGCCGGGTGGCGGGTGTGACCAATTCTGCCAGCCGCGTGCTGTTGCTGACCGACATTGCGTCACGCACGCCCGTGATGATCAATCGCACCAACGCGCGCGCCATTTTGACGGGCGACGGTGGGCCCAATCCTAAACTGGAGTACCTGCGTCGCGATGATTCAGTGAAGGCCGGTGATCTGGTTGTGACCTCGGGCGATGGTGGGGTGTTGCCCCGCGGCCTGCCGGTCGGTGTGGCGGTGAAGGATATCTTCGGCAATTGGCGCGTTGCCCTGGCGGCAGACAACGCCTCGATCGACTTCGTACAGATCATCAAATTCGTCGATTTCTCGCAGTTGGCCGACATCAAGGTCCTGTCGGAGGCTGAGATGCCGCCGGTGACGACCAAAGACCCCCAGGCCAAGGTGTTGCGCCCCAATGCCGCCGTGCAGGCGCCCCAGGCACTGAATTCACCGAAGGTGACGGCCATTGTTGCACCCCTGGCGTCGGTGCCTCGGCCCTTGCCGAAACCCGTCTCGCGCCGCCAAGTCACGCGGCCTACTGCCTCGCCCCTAACGCCTGTGCAGGCCGTCGCCCCGCCGCCTCCCCCTGTGGCGGCAACTGTGGCTGCCCAGCAGCTGATTTCGCCCGCCACCCAGCAGTTTAACGGCCGCCGATGAGCCTGAGCGCGGCCCGGCCCCTTAATCCCTGGCGCTGGCTGGCCCTGCCGGCCTTGATCTGTATCGGTGCGACTATGCTGTTCGCCGCCCCGCTCCGGGTGTTTGGGCTACAACTGCCCGAGCCGGTTTTCGCCATGGTCCCGACCTTCGCCTGGGCGGTCATCCGGCCCTCCGTTTTGGCACCGTTCGGGGTGCTGTTGCTGGGGCTCTTCCTGGACTCATTCTTGGGCGGACCGATGGGGCTGTGGGGCCTGTCGCTGCTGGCCGCCTATGCCGCCGTGCTTTTGATGCGCAATATGATGACCGGCCAAAGTCGGGCGATGATGTGGGCCTGGTTCGCAGGATCGACCGGAATCGCCATGTTGGCAGGGTTTTTTTTCACTATATTGGACAGCCTAGCCATCCCCAGCCTGGTGTGCGTGTTGTGGCAATTTTTAGCTACGGTCTTGTTGTTTCCTTTCGCTGATTACCTCGTCGATCAGTTTGAGGATGCGGACGTTAGATTTCGGTAGATGTCAGAGCCCTCTATTTTCTTCAGTGAGGTCAATGAGCGGCAAGGGATCTTCCACCGCCGGGCTTTTCTGATGGGTGGGGTCGCGGTCCTGGGCATGACGGCCCTGGTGAGCCGGCTGGCCTATCTGCAGCTGATCCAGGCGCAGCGGTACCAGAAACTCGCCGCCGGCAATCAGTTCAACTTTCAGCTGGTTCCGCCGCCGCGTGGGCTGATCCTGGACCGCAACGGCGTATATTTGGCTTCCAACCGCCCCAATTTTCGCCTGCTGGTGGCCCGCGAGCCGGAGATGGATGTCGACAAGACCGTCGATGAGGTGGCGCAATTAGTGCCTCTCGAGCCAGATCGCATCCTGCGGCTGAAGCGGGACATCAAGCGCGCACCGCTCAAACAGCCCGTCTCTGTCATGGAGGATATGACCTGGGAGGAGTTCTCACGCGTCAATGTGCGCGCGCCCGAACTGCCCGGCGTTACCGCCGACATGGGCGAGGTGCGTGTTTATCCCTACGGCGGGGCCTTCGCGCATGTGATCGGCTATGTGGCCAAGGTGAACGACCGAGATCTGGCGGCGGCAGGACCCAACCCTGATCCGATGCTGCTCAATCCGGGATTTCGCATTGGACGCCAGGGGGTAGAACGCGCTTTCGACCAACCGCTGCGCGGCCGCGCCGGCGCGACCAAAGCCGAGGTCGACGCCCGGGGCCGTGTGGTCAAGATGGACCCGGAAGGTGACATTCCGGCCACCAAGGGTAAGGAAATCCGTCTGACGCTGGATGCCGATATCCAAAACCGCGCCCTGGAGGTGTTTGGCGAGGAGAGTGGGGCGGCGGTGGTAATGGACTGCCGCAGCGGCGACGTGCTGTGCATGGTCTCGGCGCCCAGCTTTGATGCCAACCGTTTTGTCCGCGGACTGCTCGGCGCGGAATACAAGGCGCTGTCAGAATATGAGCGCAAGCCGCTGCTCGACAAGGCGCTGTCGGGCACCTATCCGCCCGGCTCGACCTTCAAGACCATGGTGGCGCTGGCGGCGCTGGAAAACGGCTTCGACCCAAATCAGACCTACACCTGTCACGGTGTTTTCCCGTTTGGTAACCGGGTGTTCCACTGTGACAAGTCGCACGGTACCTTGAACATGCACGACGCGATCAAGACCTCTTGTGATGTCTACTTCTATCAGGCGGCCTTGAGCTGCGGCCCCGATAAGATCGCCGCGGTGGCGCGCGCTTTTGGCCTGGGCCAGATGTTCGACCTCGGTATCGAGGGTCAGAAACGCGGTGTTGTTCCGGATCGGGTCTGGAAGAAGGCTCACTTTTCGAACCAGCCTGCCAACCAGCAGGTCTGGTATCCCGGCGAGACGCCAAGTATGGGCATCGGTCAGGGCTATGTGAACGTCAATCCGTTGCAGCTTTGCGTGATGACGGCGCGGCTGGCCAATGGCCAGAAGGCGTTGCTGCCGCGACTGGTCAAGTCCGTGGGCGGGGTAGACCAGCCTTCGGGGGCGGCGGTGCCCGACCTGCCGGTTTCAAAAGAACATCTGCAGTTCGTTCGCGAGGCCATGGCCGCGGTGACATCAAGCGGCACGGCGGCCAGTTCCGGTGCGCTTGGGCTGGGCCCGATCCTGATGGCCGGCAAGACCGGCACGGCGCAGTCGCACACCTATGCCTCTGGTTCTCGCAAGACCGAGCATCTTGGCTGGGCGCTGCGTGACCACGCCTGGTTTGTTGCCTTCGCCCCCTATGACGATCCGCGCTACGCCCTGAGCGTTCTGGTCGAACACGGCGGCTTTGGTGCTACGGCTGCCGCGCCGCGGGCGCGCGAGATTATGCGGATGACCTTGCTCAAGGACCCCGAAATTGTGAAACGCATCGAGGCGTCTGGGCAGGGGATTGCCGCCGCAGCGCCGAATGTCGACGCTGGCGCGATCGACGAGGCGGCACCTGCGCCCGACCCGACCCCTATTCCCGGAGTGGTCCCATGACGGAGAGCGCCCTGACACGACCTGGCGAACGCGATCGGCCAATAAGCAAGTTCCTGGAAATTGACTGGACC
>CANKEA010000196.1 GCA_947480815.1 Caulobacterales bacterium
GACATGCTGGACGACGGGGCCAAAACCGCCCTGCGGCAGTACATGCGCGCCGGCGGCGGGTTTGTCGGCATCCACAACGCCTTCGGCTCGCTCTACAACTGGCCTTACTACGAAGGCCTGCTGGGGAACGCCAACTACTACGACCATGGGCCCGAGCGTACCGGCGATGTCGTAGTACTCGAACACAAGGACGCCTCGACCAAAGCCCTTCCGGACCGCTTCGCTTTCAAGGATGAGTGGTACAATCTGGTCCCATTCCCCACGCACGTGCGCTTCCTCGCCACAATCGACGAAAAGAGCTGGACACCGGTAGCCCAGCGCGAAGGCGGCTTCCCACCTGGCGGGCCTCCTGGACCTGCCGGTGCCCCACGCATTCCGCAGCTTCCGTCCGTGGTGGGAAATAACCCTGGCCACGGCAGTTTCCACCCGGTTGCCTGGTGCCAATACTACGACGGCGGCCGCGCCTGGTTGACCACCCTGGGCCATGACGCAGCCGGCTTCGGACCTGACGAGACCTTCGCCGGTGCCGGCGCGTTCCAAAAGCTAATCGTCGGCGGGATTAAGTCTTCCATGGGCATGGAGCCCTTCTGTCAATAAGGCCCCCATCACCCCGCGATCACGCAAGCGGGCCCGAGGAGATCTCTGATGTCCAGTCGTCCACCCGCCACCGGTCCTAGCCGAGCGCGTCTGTTCATCCTGGCGCTGATTACGATCGGCACCATGATCAACTATCTCGACCGCAGCGTGCTGAGCGTGGCTGCCAAGCCGCTGCAGGCTGACCTGCACATCAACGCGGCGATGATGGGGGTGGTGTTCTCGGCCTTCTCATGGACCTACGCTCTTTCCCAAATCCCGGGCGGTATGCTGCTGGATAAAATTGGCGCGCGCCTGACCTACACCCTATCGCTGATCTGCTGGTCGGCGTTCACCCTGTTGCAGGGGTTGGCCGGAAACCTCACAGCTTTGCTGGGATTCCGTCTGGGCCTGGGCGTCGCCGAAGCGCCCTGCTACCCAACCAATAGCCGCATCCTTTCGATATGGTTCCCGCAGGACGAGCGCGCTCGCGCGACCGGTGTCTATTCGGTGGGCCAGTATTTCGGTCTCGCGTTCCTGAGCCCGCTGCTTTTCTGGGTCGTCGCTAGCTTCGGCTGGCGCAGCCTGCTGATCGGCGTCGGGGCCATCGGCATGTGCTACGGAGGCATCTGGTACCTGCTGTACCGCGATCCGCACGCTATGGGCGGCGTAAACCAGGCGGAGCTGGACCACATCGAGAAGGGCGGCGGCCTGGGCTACGCCGGACCGAAGATCGGTTTCAGCTTCAGCGTCATCAAACAACTCGTCGGCAAACGCCAGGTGCTGGGCGCATCACTCGGCCAGTTCTGCAGCAACTCGACCCTGGTGTTTTTCCTGACTTGGTTCCCGACATACCTCGCCAATGAGCGGCACATGGCCTGGATCAAGGTCGGGTTCGCCGCCATCCTGCCCTTCGTCGCCGCCTCGATCGGCGTGGTCATGGGTGGCTTCATCTCCGACACCATCCTGCGCCGCACCGGTAAGGCCAATCTGGCGCGCAAGGGCCCGATCGTGTTTGGCCTATTGGCCGCCTCGACCATCGTTGCAGCGAACTTCGTGAACAGCAACGCCCTGGTAATTGCCATCATGTCATTCGCCTTCTTCGGCCAGGGCATGTGTAATCTGGGCTGGACGCTGATCTCGGACGTCGCGCCCAAGAGCCACATCGGCTTGACCGCCGGCGTGTTCAATTTCTGCACCAATCTGGCCGGTATCATCACACCGCTGGTCATCGGCTTCATATACATGGCCACAGGATCGTTCTTCTTCGCCTTGGCCTATATCGCCGTCGTCGCCTTGCTAGGTGTGCTGTCCTACGTGTTCCTGCTGGGCGACGTGAAGCGCGTCGAACTGGCCTAAACGGGCGCGGGTCATGAGCGCGAAACCAGCCATCAAGCCGCTGCGGGCCCAGGCCAAGCGCAAGGGACGGATAAACGATCCCGAACGCACGCGCGCCGACATCCTGCGCGTTGCCACCGAGGAATTCGCCGAACATGGTTTCAGCGGAGGCCGCGTTGACGAGATCGCCGAACGCACCAAGACCTCCAAGCGGATGATCTATTACTATTTCGGCAGCAAAGACGGCCTCTATGAGGCGGTGCTGTTGGAGTATTATGCGCGGCTCCGCGCCTCGGAATCCGACCGTGATTTGGACGGTCTGGCGCCACTGGAAGCGCTGAAGAAGCTCATTGCTATCACCTTTGAGTGGCATACCAGTAACCCTGATGGCGTGCGGCTCGTCATGGTGGAGAACATCCACCGTGCCCGCCACCTGCGCACGCTACCCAGTATCGAACCGGTCAATACCAAGGTCATAGACCTGGTGCAGCGCATCCTTGATCGAGGCGTCGCAGAGCGCAGCATGCGGCCAGGCATCTCGGCCACCGACCTTTATCTGTCGATCGCGTCACTCTGCTATTTTAACGTTTCCAACCGCTACACCGTCGCGGCAATTTTTGGCCACGATATGGGGGCGAAGGATGTCATGGCGCGCCGGGGCCGGGACATCACGGACATGGTCTTGCGCTACGTCGCTGCCGGCTGAGGTCATGAAGCCCTCATCCGCTAGCCTTGCATACATACTTTCTGGTTCGTTTGTTTAGCCCGCCCCACACACAAGAAACCCAAGGGAGAAGACGATGCGCTTATATACTCTGAAGGCAGGGCTCGCCGGCCTGGCCGCCTTGGCCATGGTCGGCCTTGCGGGATCCGCGGCAGCGCAGATCGTCGCCCGGCCGATCGCACCGATTCCCGTCGATGGCGGTAAGATCGCGGGCAAGGTGCTCGACAGCGGAATTAAGGCCTGGTTCGGCGTGCCGTTCGTGCAGGCACCGGTGCGCGAGCTCCGCTGGAAGGCACCGCAGCCCGTCAAGCCCTGGAACGGTATCTATAATGCCGACCGCATGGCTCCGGAATGCATCCAGCCGCTACGGGCTCACAACATCAACCATTACTTCGGCGAAGAGGCGACCAGCGAGGATTGCCTCTATCTGAACGTCTGGGCCCCAGCCAACGCCAAACCCGGCGCCAAGTTGCCGGTCATCGTCTATATCTACGGCGGCGGCTCCACGATTGGCTCGTCCGGCATGGCGCTCTACGCCGGTGAGACCGTGGCCAAGCGTGGCGCGATCTATGTCAACTTCAACTACCGCCTGGGCATCCTGGGTTATATGGCCCACTCGGAATTGACGGCAGAGTCGCCCAACCACGTCTCGGGCAACTACGCAGGGCTTGACCAAATCGCCGCCCTACAGTGGATACAGCGCAATATCGCCAAGTTCGGCGGCGATCCCAGCAAGGTGGTGATCTCCGGCCAGTCCGCAGGTGCCGGGGCTGTTTCGACCCTACAGGCCAGCCCCATGGCTAAGGGGCTGTTCCGCGGCGTCCTGGCCATGAGTGGCAGCATCTGGGGTAACAACGGCGAGACCATGACCACACTGGCCCAAGCCGAAAAAATCGGCCGCCAGGTGCAGGATGCCGTGAAGGCCAAGTCGATCGACGAGCTGCGCCAGATTCCAGCCGACCGACTGCTTGCGCTCCAGGA
>CANKEA010000197.1 GCA_947480815.1 Caulobacterales bacterium
AGCGCCATCGGCGGCGGCCGCTCGGGCATTATCGAGACCAACTTCCGCGAAGAATGCGAGACGGACCTGTTCGGTGAACAGGCCGTGTTGTGTGGCGGTCTGGTCGAGTTGATCCGCGCTGGGTTCGAAACCCTGGTCGAGGCCGGCTACGCGCCGGAAATGGCCTATTTCGAATGCCTACACGAAGTGAAACTGATCGTTGACCTGATCTATGAAGGCGGCATTGCCAACATGGACTACTCGATCTCGAACACCGCCGAGTATGGCCAGTATGTCACCGGCCCGCGCATCGTGACGCCGGAGACCAAGGCCGAGATGAAGCGCGTTCTGGAAGATATCCAGTCGGGCCGCTTCGTGCGCGACTTCATGCTGGAAAATCAGTCGGGTGGAGCGTTCTTCAAGGCCACTCGTCGTCGCGACAGCGAGCATCAGATCGAAGAAGTGGGTGCCCGTCTGCGCGCCATGATGCCTTGGATCGGTAAGAACAAGCTGGTCGACACCACCCGCAACTAGGGCTGGCACGCTCGCAAGCGTGGCGTTCGATTTCGCGCTGCGAGCCGCATCAAAACAGAGTTGAGCGTGAAGCGTCTCGAAACCGTCTACCTGGCCGGGTTCGAGGCCTTTCTTCCGGAGGCTGCGGCGCATGACCAGCGCCGCGCCGCCCTGGCATCTGACTATGGTCTGACCGTCCTGATCCCCGGCTATGAGGTTGGCGACTCCGCGCCGGAGGTGGCCGCACGGGCCATCTATGCTCACCGCGCCGCCCTGATGCGGCAAGCGGATGCCGCGATCGTAAACCTGACGCCCTGGCGCGGGCCATCTTGCGATCCCGGCACCGCGTTCGAGGCCGGCTTCCTGGCCGCGCAGGGCAAGCCGGTGTTCGCTTATCTCAACATCGACCGCGAGGAAGAGGCGGATTATCGCGGCCGTGTCGACCTGTGGCTGGGCAGCAGCCAAGGCGAGGACGGCCTATGGCGCGATGCCTATGGCTGTGCGGTCGAGGATCTGGGCTTGCCCGAGGCGGCCATGCTTTGGGCCGAGGCGCGGCGGCTGTTCGTGATCGCAGCCGGCGACCCCCTAACCGACCTGACCGGGTTGGAGCTGTGCTTGGACGTCGTGAAGGGTTACGGCGACTAAGACCCTTCATCCCTTCGTACCTTGGGGAGGCTGAACCGTTTCGTATGCCGACCAAGGGGATGATCCAGCAGCCTAGCTAGCGGGTACCCGCGCTCGTCGTCAGCGGTGCTGGGCGTTGTAGCTGTCGATGAAGGCTGTGGTCAGGTCCAGGGCGTGGGGATCGACACCGTTCTGCAACATCAGCACCAAGTCATTGAAGTGGGCACCGTCGATCACCGCCATGGCACCACGTGACGTCGCGAAGACCTTCAGGGCATCGTTGACCTGGCGCTGTACCGGCGTGACGAGAGCGCTGGATCGGGCATTATATGCGGTCATGAAGGCGGCGGTTTGGGCGTCGAAGGCGGCCTGCTGCGCCTTGACCTTGGGGTCCAGAATTTTGGCTTGTTCTGGCGTGGCGGCCTTCAGTTCGGCCTGAGCCGCGTCTACCTCGCGCTTCAGCTGATCCAGCGCGGCCTGGCGATCGGCAAACTCATGGATCAACTGGTCGGCTATGAGCGCCAGCTGGTGAACGCCGCCCTTTGGGTCAGTGATCCGACGGGAATCGATAATGATCAGTGATGGCCTAGCCGTCGCCGTCGCCGTGGCGGGGCGTGGCGCAACCACGCGCGGCGGGACCGGGATGTGCAGGGCTCTAGCGGCGGGCCTTGGCTCTGCGGCCGTGGGTTTGGCCATCTGTTTGGTCGGGGTCGGCTTGAGATCGGCGGTCCTTGCGGGTGCCGCCTCGGGTGTATGCGAGGGCGGCAAGGGCGTGGGCTGCACTAACGGCCGTAATCCAGACAGAGGCTTGGGCCTAGCCGACTCCCACGGCTGAGCCGCCGCCGGGAGGCTAAGGCACGCGGTGATCAGCAGGGTCGCGACGTGTCGAAGCCTGCCATGTGAGGTCATCCTCATGGTCCGAACCTTGGCCATAAGGATCAGAGCGTCAAGGCCATTCGATAGCCGCCTGACCGCGCAGGATCGACTCGGCCTGCGGGCTGTGCGCGCCACCGGGGGCGTGCAGCACCAGAGCCGGCAGCAACTGCAAGGGTGCCTTGCCCGTCTTGACCGCCCGTACCAGCACACGTTTAGCCGGCGCATCGGCAAACGCATGCACCGGCAGCACCTGAAATGAACCTGCCTTGGGCGCTAGGCCAGCGAGTATGTCGCCCAGACGGTCAGCGCGATGGATGATCGTCATGGTCCCGCCTTCGCGGACGGCGCTGAGCAGGAAGCCAAGCCAGGCGGCGAGGCCGCCATCAGCGATCCAGGCCCCTGTCTTGGCCGGGGCAGGGCCGCGGATGGCGGTGGGATCGTCGAAATAGGGCGGATTGGCCATGGCCGCGTCAAAGGGTGCCAGGCCCAGGGCCTTGAAGGGCGCAACCACATCGCCGGCGATTGCGCTCACGCGGTCCTGAAGGCCGTTCAGGGCGATATTCTCTTGCGCCAGAGCCAGGGCGTTGAGATCGCGCTCGACGCCTGTGAAGGCCACGCCGGGCCGGCGGCGCGCTGCGGCCAGCATCGCCCCGCCGGGTCCGCAACCCGCCTCCAGCACACCCTGGCCGGGTTTAGCAGCGCAGGCTGCGGCTAGCAGGGCGGCGTCCACGCCGGCGCGATAGCCACCGGCACCCTGGCGTAGGATGACCTGGCCGTTCAGCAATCTGTCTTCTGTAACCGTCATGTTACGCTTCTAAGCCTTGTGCGGCCCGCCAGTCTGACCTATCCCGCCGAAACGCGACCTCCGCAACTGGGGAGAGCCGCTCCGCAAGGAACCTTCCATCGTGACGCCCGCCCCCGCAGCTCTTGCGCCGGAACCCGGCTCTGTCGATTTGCTGATCGATCTGGCTGGCAAGGACATGGCTGGCGTGGACGCTCTGATCCTTCAGCGCATGCAGAGCCCTGTGGCGGTGATTCCCGCCCTGGCCGATCACCTGATCGCCGCTGGTGGTAAGCGGCTGCGCCCGCTGCTCACGGTGGCGGCCGATCGCCTGGCAGGCGGCCATGGCGATAACTGCCTCAAGCTGGCTGCGGCGGTAGAGTTCATCCATACCGCGACCCTGCTGCACGACGATGTGGTGGATGGCAGCCAACTGCGTCGCGGCAAGGTGGCGGCCCACCTAATCTGGGGCGGGGCGCAGAGTGTGCTGGTGGGCGATTTCCTGTTCGCTCGCGCGTTTGAGCTGATGGTCGAAACCCATTCGATCCAGGCCCTCGATATTCTCGCCCGCGCTTCGCGTGTGATTGCCGAGGGTGAAGTGCTGCAACTAACCCGCGCCCACGACCTAAACCTGGGCCAGGACGTCTATCTCGAGATCATCGCGGCCAAGACCGCCGAACTGTTCGCCGCCGCCGCCGAGGCGGGCGCTGTTTCCGCTGGCACCAGCGATGAGGCGCGCAACGCCCTGCGCAATTTTGGCCTCAACCTTGGCCTGGCCTTCCAACTGGCCGACGACGCCTTGGACTACGGTGGCGAAACCGCGGCCCTGGGCAAGAA
>CANKEA010000198.1 GCA_947480815.1 Caulobacterales bacterium
GGCGCGACGTTCCACGGCGGTCGCGCCGCTGGGTACGCAGACAATGACCTTGGGGTTCACGAAGCCTTTGCGGTTATGAACCTTGCGGATGAAATACTTGATCATCTCCTCGGCGACTTCAAAGTCGGCGATCACACCGTCCCGCATTGGGCGGATGGCTTCCATATGGCCCGGCGTGCGGCCCAGCATTTGCTTGGCCTCGATGCCCACCGCGTGCACCACCTTGCGGCCGCCGACATTACGCAAAGCCACCACGGATGGCTCGTTGAGCACGATCCCGCGCCCCTTCATGTAAATCAGGGTGTTGGCCGTGCCAAGATCGATGGCGATATCGCTCGATATGGCGCCGAACAGGGATGCAAACATCTATGGCCTTGGGGGTGTATGCGCGCGAACTATAGGTGCGATCGGTTTGCACCTCCCTCATGTTGATTTCAAGGCTAAACACCGGCTCAGTTCAAACGCCTTAGCCAAACGCAGTTAGGGCCACGCCCACAGCGGATGTCCCGGTGGCGATCCACTGGATCAAGGTCAAGCGCTCTGCGAACAGACGGCGGCCTGCCAGGGCCGCCATTGGCGCCTCGATGACGCCCAAAGCTCTCACCACCGCTGCCGCCGTCATGCCCAGGGCGGTCAGCCACAGAACTGAGGCGCAGGCCCCGCAGAAACAAGCACACAGCGAGCTGCGCCAAGACGCGGCCACGGCCTTCAGTGCTGCGGGCCGCTTCCAGGCTAGCAGCGCGCTCAATGCAACCGCCTGACAAAATTGCGTGATGCAAACGGTCGCCGTCGCACCCAGCATCGGCGTGCCGGGGCTCAGGATCAGGGTAGCGTGGCGATAGGCATTGAGGGAAAAGCCGAAACACAAGCCCGACAGCAAGCCAAACTCTGCACCCCACAACCCCTCGCCGGACGCGGTGTGGCGTAGGGTCGCCCTAGCCTCGGGCCAGGCTAGGGCTGCCAAGCCGCCGCTCGCCAGCACGACGCCGAGCCAGCCGTGGGCGCTCAAGGCGTCATTGAACACCAGCCAGCCCAGGATCGCTGTCATCGGCATGGAACTTTGCTGCCAGGCGGTGCCGATGGCAAACCCGGCCCGGCGCATCGCTGTCAGCAGGGCCGCCGTCGCCAGCACCTGCGCTACCGCGCCGGTCGCGCGACCAGCCAAAACCGGGGCACGGGGTGCAGCAAGGCATGTGGCGTCAAAATCCAGGCACCAAGCGCCAGCAGGGCCGCGAACGGAAAGCCAAATAGGAATCGTACCAGGGTGGCCCCCCAGGGCCCCGCATCGCCCATCATGCCGCGCTGAACGGCATTGCGGGAAACCTGAAACGCGGAAGCCGCACAGACGATCAGAACCGAAAGCATGCCGCTTAGACTATCTCGGCTCCACGGCAGGCGGCGGCCGTCGCAAGTCGGGCAGCAAGATCGCCGCCAGGCCCAGCAACGGCAAGAAGGCGCATACCTGATAGACCGTCTCAATGCCGGCGATATCGGCCAACTTACCCAGGGCCGCGGCCGATATGCCGCTGATACCGAAGGAGAATCCAAACATCATCCCCGCCACCATGCCGACATTTTTGGGCATCAACTCCTGAGCGAACACGACGATGGCCGGGAAGGCAGAAGCCATAAACAATCCGACCAAAACGCTCAGCACCCCGGTCCAGGCCAAGCTGGCGTGCGGCATCAGCAGGGTGAACGGCAGCATGCCCAGGATCGACACCCAGATCACGCGCTTGCGGCCAATCCGATCACCGATAGGTCCACCGACGAAGGTACCAGCCGCAACGGCAGCCAGAAACGCAAAGACATGCAGCTGCGCACTCCGAACCGACACATTGAACTTCTCAATCAGGTAGAAGGTGAAGAAGCTGCTGATACTGACCAGATAGACGTATTTGCTGAAGATCAGGACGAGCAGGACGCCCATCGAGCGCGCGACCTGGTGCTTTGACAGCCCATGCGTCACGGCCTTGGCCGGCGCGCTCAGCTTGGCCTGCGCCCGGTGGGAGACGTGCCAGGACGACACCCGCCACAGCACCGAAAACCCGATCAGGGCGGCCGCGGAAAACCAGGCCAGGCTAGTGCGACCAAACGCCAGCACCACGAAAGCGGCCATGAGCGGGCCAAGCGACGAGCCCACATTGCCGCCAACTTGGAACATCGACTGCGCCAGTCCGTGCCGCCCCCCGCTCGCCAAGCGCACTACGCGCGAGCTTTCCGGGTGAAAAATCGCCGAGCCCAGACCGAGGAAGGCCGCCCCGGCCAAGAGCAGCGGGTAGGTCGGCGCGTAGGCCACAGCGATCAGGCCAAGCCCGGTGAAAATCATGGCGAAGGGCAAAAGGCGGGGCACAGGCCAGCGATCACCCACCGCCCCCATCAACGGTTGGCAAAGCGAAGCGACGATCTGATAGGCCAGGGTTACGAACCCTACCTGGCTATAGCTGATATGAAACTCGGCCTTGATCTGGGGATAGAGCGCCGGCAGGAGCGCCTGCATCTGGTCATTCAGCAGATGACAAAAGCTGGCGGCAAACAGCACTGGGAAAACGGTCGTCGCCGCAGCAACGGCAGGCTTTGTCGTGGTGGTCATTGGGTATCCCCCGCTAGGCAGCGACTATTCCACGCCGCCCGCAAAACGTCCGCTCATCCCTGCGACCCAAAGGCCAAACCCGACGCCCCAGGGGTTCAGGCCTTTTTCGTTCGGACTTCGCTGGAAAGACCTATGCGCCCGCAATCGAGGGATGAGCGATTTTAAAATCTATAACCCGCTGACCTTCAAGCCGGTAAGAGCGCTTTTTTCGCATCGGGCGATGAGATTATTGAGCGCGTGCACATAGGCCTTGGCGGCAGCGACCAGAGTATCGGTGTCGGCGGCAGCACCGCTGCCAATGCGGCCATCTTCTTCAAGCCGAACCGAAACCTGCGCCTGGGCGTCCGTGCCCTCCGTCACCGCATGCACCTGAAACAGCTGCAGTACCGCAGTATGAGGCACGATGGCGCGGATCGCGTTGAACACGGCATCGACCGGCCCATCGCCGGTGGCGTCGGCCGACTGGCTTTCGCCATCAACGATCAGGGTCAGTTCAGCCGACTGGCCTTCCGTCCCGGCCACCACGCGCAGGCGTTCAACCTTAACCCGATCGGTCACCCCGCCCGCCAGGGCGTCGTCCACCAGGGCTACGATGTCATCGTCGTAAACGTGCTTCTTTTTATCGGCCAAGGTCTTAAAGCGGGTGAAGGCATCGTTCAGGGCGTTGTCGCCCAGCTCGTAGCCCAGGCCCTTCAGCTTGTCCTTGAAGGCATGTCGGCCGGAATGCTTCCCCATGACCAGGTTGGTCTGACCTTGCCCCACCGACTCCGGCGTCATGATCTCATAGGTGTCACGGTTCTTCAGCATCCCGTCCTGGTGGATGCCACTCTCGTGCGCAAAGGCGTTCTTACCGACGATGGCCTTGTTGTACTGCACCGGGAACCCCGTGATGGCCGAGGTGTAGCGGCTGGCGCGCGTGATCTGTGTCGTATCGATCCCTGTCTCATAAGGCAGGGCGTCCTTGCGCACCCGCAGAGCCATCACAACCTCTTCCAGCGCCGCA
>CANKEA010000199.1 GCA_947480815.1 Caulobacterales bacterium
ATAAAGGCGAGGGCCCGGCGGAGGCTCCGGGCCCTTTGCTTTTTGTTGCTACGCCGGGTGGGGAGGGCGTCGCCTAACCCTTGATCAAAATCCACAGCCCGATCGCTGCGAACGAGGCGGCAGCAGCCCATCGAATGTATTTGAGCGGCAGTCGCGCTGCCGCCGCTCCGCTGATGAAGATCACCGGCACGTCAGCAATCATCATGCCTGTGGTGGTGCCGGCCGCGACGATGAAAATGTCATGGAAGCGCGCCGCCAGCGCCGCCGTCGCCACCTGGGTCTTGTCGCCCATCTCGGCCAAGAAAAAAGTCACCAAGGTGGTCCAGAACACGGCCAGCGAAGTAGCCGTCAGACCGGCCTCTTGTTTTTCCTCTTCATACTTGTCCGGGATCAGGGCCCATGCAGCGAAGGCGAGGAAGGCCGAGCCGAGCACCCAGCGCATCCAGGGACCCTGCATGTACTGGCCCGCCATAGCACCGACGGTGGCGGCTAGGCCATGGTTGACCAAGGTTGCCGCCAGGATGCCCAGAATTATCGGTAATGGCCGGCGGAAACGCGCCGCAAGTAAGATGGCCAGCAGTTGGGTCTTGTCACCGATCTCTGACACCGTGACGAGACCGGTGCTGACGAGAAAAGCTTCCATTTGAATCCTGTTTTTGCGGGTGCGGCTAAAGGGCCCGAAGCCTCTCGCGCCCTCGACCCGATGCGGACGGCACGGAGCCGAAGATCTTGCCAGACCCGTGACCCGGCCCAGAAGCGCCACGGAAAAACCCCGGCACTGTTGACGTATCGCCCCCTGCGGTCTGGGCGAGTCTACACCTCAGTGACTCTGGGGAGCTTAGAGAGCGCTGGGGCCCGCCGCAAGCTGAGCCGGCAATTAACATCTTGTTAACGAAAAAGTTCGCCTCGACACGCTTATGGCCGTTGACGAGTCATTAGGATCAGCCCCCATATGTTGACGCGGTGTGTGGACGTACACACCAGATGTAGCGTCTGGCGGGGCTGCCGGAGCCGAAACATCAGACACAGTTAAGTTGCTGAAAAGCATGGGTTTGGGGTCAATGAGCGCGAACGAAGCTATTTTGAAGACACCGCTTTCACCTTCGCGCACGGCGGGAATGCGGGCCCATGCGGATCGGCCCTCGTTGTCGCTGGTTCCGACCTGGGACGTCGTGATCGACCGGTCGCGCGACGCCCTGTTGACTGATTTCGGCAAGACAACGCTGGAAGATCGATACCTGCTGCCGGGCGAGAGCTACCAGGACATGTTCGCCCGCGTCGCCACGGCCTATGCCGACGACCAGGGCCACGCCCAGCGCATCTACGACTACATGAGCCGACTGTGGTTCATGCCCTCCACCCCGGTGCTCAGTAATGGTGGAGCCGAGCGCGGCTTGCCGATCTCCTGCTTCCTCAATGCCGTCAACGACAGCCTCGATGGCATTGTCAGCGCCTGGAACGAAAACGTCTGGCTGGCCGCCAACGGCGGCGGCATTGGAACCTATTGGGGCGGGGTCCGTTCCATCGGCGAGAAGGTTAAGGGCCAAGGCCAGACCAGCGGCATCATTCCTTTCATCCGCGTGATGGACAGCCTGACCCTGGCGATCAGCCAGGGCTCGCTGCGCCGCGGCTCTGCAGCCGTCTATATCGACATCCACCATCCCGAAATCGAGGAATTCCTCGAAATCCGCAAACCGTCGGGCGACTTCAACCGCAAGTCGTTGAACCTGCACCACGGTATCTCGATAACGGACGATTTCATGTATGCGGTGCGTGACGGGACAAAATTCTCGTTGCTGTCGCCCAAGTCCGGCGAAGCTGTGAAGGACGTCGATGCCCGCGCCCTGTGGCAGAAGATCCTGGAAATCCGCCTGCAGACTGGCGAGCCCTACCTGATCTTCGAAGGCGCGGTGAACCGTGCCATGCCCGAGCATCAAAGGTCGTTGGGCCTGAAGGTGCGCCAATCGAACCTGTGCAGCGAGATCATGCTTCACACAGGCACAGACCATCTGGGCAAAGAGCGCACCGCGGTATGCTGCCTCTCCAGCGTCAACGCCGAGAGCTTCCTGGAATGGCGCGATGAACCCAAGTTCATCGAAGACGTCATGCGGTTCCTCGACAATGTGCTGCAGGACTTTATCGACCGTGCACCGGAACCCGCCGCCGCAGCGGCCTATGCCGCGATGCGCGAGCGCTCGGTCGGCCTGGGGCTGATGGGCTTCCACAGCTTCCTGCAAAAGCAGAACGTTCCATTCGAAAGCGCCCTGGCCAAGAGCTGGAACATGCGCCTTTTCAAGCACCTTCGCCGTGAGGCCGACAAGGCCAGCGTGACCATCGCCAAGGAAAAGGGGGCCTGCCCCGACGCTGCCGAACAGGGCGTCATGGAGCGGTTTAGCCACAAGCTGGCCATCGCCCCGACCGCCTCGATCAGCATCATCTGCGGTGGCACCAGCGCCGGTATCGAGCCAATCCCGGCCAATATCTACAGCCACAAGACCCTGTCGGGCACCTTCGCCGTCAAGAACCCCTACCTCGAGCAACTGCTCGACGAAAAGGGCATCAACACGCCGGAAACCTGGGACACCATCCTGGCCAACGAAGGGTCAGTGCAACACCTGGAAGCCCTGAGCCAGGACGAGAAGGACGTGTTCAAGACCGCGTTCGAACTTGACCAGCGCTGGGTGGTCGAGCTGGCCGCTGACCGCACGCCGCAGATCTGCCAGTCGCAATCCGTCAACATCTTCCTGCCCGGCGATGTCGATAAATGGGACCTGCACATGCTGCACTGGCAGGCCTGGGAACGCGGTTGCAAGAGCCTCTACTACCTGCGCTCCAAGTCGGTGCAGCGGGCCTCCCACGCCGGGTCCGACGACGTCGCGCCTAAGGAAGTGATGGAGACCGTTAAGACCGACTACGAAGAATGCCTCGCCTGCCAGTAAGACGGTAGGCTCCTACAGCCGGTCCAGGAACCGCATTAGCCCGTCAACCGGGACGCGGTAGCCAAAGGCGAAGCCGCGTCGTTGTCGCGCCAGCCAGGGGGATTCCGTCTCCGGTGCCGGCGAAGCGACGACAAAGGCGTGCCAATCGAGACCGACTGCGCGGCACCCGGCACCCAGCCAGAAGCTGGAGAAGTTCTCGGGTTGAATCTCCAGCACGGTGGCGCCTGGGGCCATAAACAGGGCGTTGGTCATGCCGGCCCCGGTGGGGCCGATAACGATCCGGGCCTGGGCCAACAAACAGGCCTGATCCTGCGGGCTTAAACGGTGCGGCTCGACGATCTCAAAGCCGCGAGCCGCCAGCGCCGCCTCGACCTCACGCGCGTTGACCATGATCCGCATCGAATAGTTACCGCGCGACAGGAAGAGCTTGCGGTCCCGCCGAGGCGCGGGCGGAAGGCGGCTGCGCACCTGCGCCACCAATCGCGCCAGCAGCGCGTTCGGGTGATGTAGGAAATGATTGATATTGCTGCAGTAGGCGGCATTTTCTAGTCGGACGACCCCTGCCTTCACCTCACGCACGGCGAGGTCGCCAAACGCCAGCCGGATCAGGCCGCGCTGCCAGGGCTTTAAAGGCGG
>CANKEA010000200.1 GCA_947480815.1 Caulobacterales bacterium
GGTTCCCGCGATCTGGAATCGGGTTTCGCGCTCAAATATGCGGATCGCACCAATCTCGTTCTTGGTCACGTGGCCGCGCCGGCAGATCATCGGCAGAATCCAGCGCGCTTCGGCGTTCTTGTTTCGCCCAAAATCGATGCGGAACCACACTGCATCCTCGAACCCTGGTCGCGGTGGCTCGACGCGCGGTTCATAGGAGCCGTTACGGTTGCCGGGTTCAGCGCGCCCGCCATAGGGCTGCGGCTCGGGGCCGGAGTCCGAAAGGTCTTCTGGGGCGGGCATCTGTGTTCGCGCCAGTTTAATATAGGCCGTGGCGATATCTTCCGGCGACCGCTGGTCCATCAGCACCCGCGCCGCGGCCAGCTCCTCCTCGGAGGCCTCTGCCGCTGGTTTGACGTCCGCGATCACCCGGGCCTCGTCCTGCGCCCGGATGTCCTCGGCCGTCGGCGCGGCCTGCCAAACCGCCTCAATCCGTGCGGATTTCAGCAGCAAGTCCAGACGTCGCCGCCTGGGGTGCGGCACGAGGATCACGCAAACGCCCTTGCGCCCGGCACGCCCCGTGCGGCCCGACCGGTGTTGCAGCGTATCCTGGTTGTTGGGCAGGTCAGCCTGGATCACCAGGTCCAGGTCTGGGATATCAATGCCACGTGCTGCGACATCGGTCGCAACGCACACGCGCGCCCGGCGGTCGCGCAGGGCCTGTAGGGCGTGGGTTCGCTCGTTCTGAGTCAGCTCTCCAGAGAGGGCAACGGCGCTGAATCCACGTTCCACCAGACTGGCGTGTAGTTTTCGTACCCCATCGCGTGTGGCGCAAAATACGATGGCCGCGCCGGATTCGAAAAACCGCAGCACATTCACCGTTGCCAATTCCACCTCGCTCGGCGCGATGCGGATGGCGCGGTATTCGATATCACTATGACCTTCCTCACCCGAGCCGACGGTCAGCCGCAGGGCATTGACCTGATAGGCCCCGGCCATGGCGACGATGGGCCTGGGCAGAGTAGCCGAAAACAGCAGGGTGCGCCGATCCTTGGGCGCGGCGTCCAGTATTTCCTCCAGCTCTTCCTTGAACCCAAGGTCAAGCATCTCGTCCGCCTCGTCCAGGATCACCGCCTGCAAGTTGTCGAGCTGCAATTGGCCGCGTTCCAGGTGGTCGCGAAGACGCCCAGGCGTGCCGACCACGATATGGCAGCCCGCCTCCAAAGCGCGTCGTTCCGCGCGTGGGTCCATCCCGCCGACGCAGGAAACCACTTTCGCCGCCGCATAAAGCCATTGCAGCTCTCGCTGCACCTGCATGGCCAGTTCCCGGGTCGGTGCGATCACCAGCGCATTCGGGGCACCAGCCCGTCCGAGCGTGCCGTCGGCGGCCATCAGGGTCTGGGCAAGTACCAAGCCGTAGGCGACGGTCTTGCCGGAACCGGTCCTGGCCGAAACCAGCAAGTCGCGGTCGGATGCCTGAGGTTCCAGGACCGCCAACTGCACGGGGGTCAAGGTCGAATAACCGCGCGCGGCAAGAGCCTGCGCCAGGGACGGATGAATTTGTGTAGGGAGCATTCGGGCCTTCTAGGCCCAAAACGTCGTCACTGATAGGTACCCACCAAGACTCAGTCCGTCAGTCGCCTTACTGCAACTATGGCGACTCTCGCGTCGTGACTGATGCCACTGCACCGTCTCTACCGCCAGCGACAAAGTCGCACGAGTTTTGGCGTCATGACGCCCTGTTAGACAAGTTCGAATCCGGTTTTGCGCTTTCCGTGCCCATCAGACGAAAGCACTAGCCGGAACGGCAGGCTATCTCGCCGATGCCACCGACAGTTCCGTCATCGGTAGCTTGCCGGTCCGGCCTACATTGACCGACCATCGCGGGAGAACCAACTGGTCTAGTGTGGCCTAGCGTTGACCGTTGATCGCCATGTCGAACAGATGCGCCTGGTCGCGCGGCTGAGACCGCCAGTACTGCGGCGGTGCCTGCACCGTGGCACCCAGGGCCGCCGCGGCATGCCACGGCCAGCGCGGGTCGTAGAGCATGCCTCGCGCCAAGGCGACCATGTCCGCCTGGCCGCTGGCAACGATATCTTCGGCCTGATGGGGATCGGTAATTAGGCCGACCGCCATGGTCGGCACGCCGACCATGGCGCGGATAGCCTGGGCGAACGGCACCTGATAGCACGGGCTCAGCGGTATCTTCTGCAACGGCGAAAGGCCACCCGACGACGCATCGATCCAGTCGACACCGCGACCCTTAAGCGCGTGCGCAAAGGCCAGGCTCTGTTCAAGGTCCCAGCCGCCCTCCACCCAGTCAGTTGCCGATATCCGAACGCCGACGGGCCGGTCTTCGGGGAAGACGTTGCGCACGGCGTCGAACACCTCCAGCGGAAAGCGCATCCGATTCTCAAGCGTCCCGCCGTAGCCGTCGTCCCGATGGTTCGACAAAGGTGAGAGGAATTCATGCAGCAGATAGCCGTGGGCGGCGTGTAGCTCGAGACCGTCAATACCCAGCCGCGCCGCGCGCCGCGCCGCGGCCGCAAAAGCCTTACGAACCCGATCCAGCCCGGCGAAACCCAGGGCTGCTGGCGCAGGCTCGCTCGCCTTGTAGGCTAGAGCCGACGGCGCAACCGGGGTCCAGCCGCCCCCAGATACGGGGATTAGCGCCCCACCTTCCCACGGAACATGGCTCGAGGCTTTGCGCCCGGCATGCGCTAGCTGCATCGTCACCGCGATCGGCGAGTGGGTTCGGATGGCCGCCAGAACGGGCACCAGAGCCTCGGCGCAGGCATCGTCGAACAGGCCAATATCAGCCGGCGTGATGCGGCCCTCAGGCTCCACCGCCGTCGCCTCGATGCATAGCATCCCAGCGCCAGACAGGGCCAGTTGTCCAAGATGGATCATGTGCCACGGCTGGGCATGCCCGTTCTTGGCCGAGTACTGGCACATTGGCGAGACAACGATGCGGTTACGCAGGGTCATGCATCGCAAACTCAGAGGCGAAAAAAGAGCGCTCATCGTTAGTCCTCGAAGCGTCTTTACCTCATACGATTGAGGAAATTGGTAGGCCGGGAGGGGTTCGAACCCTCGACCATTCGATTAAAAGTCGAATGCTCTACCACTGAGCTACCGGCCCACTCGCAGCCAGGCGCTAGCCAAGCCGAAGCGGCGCGGACCATAGTGGCGTCGCCCCCGCCGGGCAAGGCATCGCCCGCCTTTTGCACCAAACGATCTCAGGTAATCGCTTAACGTGGTGAAACCCGCACCCCCGGTCTAAGCTCCCCAGATGAACAGGCTTGCCGCCCTCGCCTGCGCCGCACCGCTGCTGCTGGCCGCCTGCGCCAGCACGCCGCGACCCCAAGGCTATGTCATGACAAGTGCTCAGACCAACACCGCCGACCTCGGCGGTGCCCTCACCGCCCCCCTGCGCGATCTCGCCCTCCTGCGCACCCAAATCCCGCCAATTCTGCTCGAAGCCCTGAAAAATCCCTACCTGCCGCCCGATCCCTACAACTGCGCTGCGATCAGCACCCAGATTGCCACCCTCAATGACGCCCTAGGTCCTGATTACGATCAGCAGAAGGCCAC
>CANKEA010000201.1 GCA_947480815.1 Caulobacterales bacterium
AGTATCCGGCGCCACTGTGGCCGCTGATGGCCACCTTCGCGCTGGTCGACTGCAATAACTTCTACGCGTCCTGTGAGCGGCTATTCCAGCCCCGCCTGCGGGGACGGCCAGTGGTGGTCCTGTCCAACAACGACGGTTGCGTTATCGCCCGATCGAACGAAGCCAAGGCATTGGGCGTCGGCATGGGTGCGCCGATGTTCAAAATCCGCAAGTTGGTCGAGGAGCACGACATTACGGTCTGTTCCTCGAACTATGCGCTCTACGGCGATATCTCAGAGCGGGTGATGAGCGTACTGGGTTCGAGCGCACCGGCCCATGAAGTCTACAGCATTGACGAGTGCTTCCTCGATCTCGATCGGCTGGGCGTTCCGGATCTCACAGACTGGTGCCGAGATCTGCGGGAGCAGACACTGCAATGGACCGGCATCCCAGTGTCCGTTGGCGTCGGCCCCACCAAGACCCTGTCCAAGCTGGCCAACCGCCTGGCCAAAAAGTCGGCCAAGGCGGGCGGCGTCCTAGACCTGGTCCATCACCCGCAGTGGATCGACGCCGCCCTGCGCAAGACACCGGTTGGCGACGTATGGGGTGTAGGTCGTCGCTGGACAGTGATGCTTGAGGAGCGCGGCATCTACACCGCCCATGACTTTGCAAACGCGCCCGACGGCTGGGTGCGCCAGCGCATGGGGGTTGTGGGCCTGCGCACAGTCCACGAGCTGCGTGGCCTCGTCTGCCATGCACTTGAAGACCAACCTCCGTCCAAGCAGACTACCTGCTGCTCGCGCACCTTTGGCACCACAATTTTCGACAAAGGCCAGGTCCATGATGCTGTCATGAGCTTTGCCGAACGAGTGGCCGAGAAGGTGCGCAACGCCGGACAGGTCGCGGGCGCGGTGCAGTTGTTTATCCGTACCGATCCCTTCGCCCAGGATGCACCGCAGAAGTCGGTGTCAGGCTCCGCTACATTTCACCGGCCGACGTCCGACACCCGGGACATCGGCGCCGCGGTAATGAGGATATTCGAGAGCATCTGGCGAGAGGGTTATGGCTGGCGGAAGGCCGGTGTGCTGCTGCTGGATCTCGGCGCGCCGGGTCAGGCCCCGGTCTCACTGTTCGATATCATCGACGCCCCAGATGACGGGCTCATGAAGGCGATGGATCAGATCAATGCCCGCTACGGTCGGAGGACAGCCCGGCTTGGCTTGGCCCAGAAGGACGGCGAGTGGCACATGCGGCGGGAGAACCTGTCGCCCAGTTTCACGACACGCTGGGGGGATATCCCTTCAGCGAAGATGGGGTGAAGCGACTATATCTTGGCTTCTCTCATCACATGGTGCTGTCTGTCCGACCCCGCCATTTCTCTGGCTTTAGCCGCCAGCACTTGAGCTATAGGGTGGCGGAGGGGCGCTATCGCCCTCGCTGACTTAACCTGTCAGTTCCCGGAGCGTCAAACAATGGTTGACATGTAAGGCATCGTTTGACATAAGGCAATCATGGATATTGAGCGCATCACCCATAAAGGGTTGCGACGGTTCTTCGAAACCGGCAATGCAAAAGGCCTGGTGGGGGACGTGGCTCGTATCCGAAAAATGTTGGCCTTCATTGATGCCGCTGTCGGCTTCGACGAACTGGCTGTGCCACCTAATTACGGGCTGCACGAATTGGTTGGCGAGCGAGCCGGCCGCTGGGCGATGACCGTGACGAAGAACTGGCGCCTGACCTTCATCAAGATCGATGAAGCGACAATCGCTGACCTGGACCTAGAGGATTATCACTGATGGCAATGACCATGCATCCCTCGTTGGCGGTTCATCCCGGGGACTGGCTGAAAAGCGAAGTCGTCGATCCACACGGCGTGAGCATCAACCGCCTCGCTGCCTGCTTCCATGTGACCCGCCAGACCCTCAGCAACCTGTTCAACGGTCACACGGCCCTTTCGGCCGACATGGCGATCCGGTTCGAGAAAGCTTTTGGGGTCAAGGCAGATACGCTGATGCGTATGCAGACGAGTTTTGACATGGCGCAGGCTCGCGCTCACGCTGACGATATTGTCGTGGACCAAGTTGTCGTCGCCGCCTGAGGCGTACGGACTGTCCACCCTGCGGGGCGACGCCCTAGAGAAGCGCAGGCGGCTGATGGCGGACTGGGCGGCGTTCTGCGGTTAGGGCCGCCCGCTACGCACGCCACCGCCCATACGCATCTTCATACGGCCTGCGTTGGAATTGCGCAGACGGGTCAAGGCGTCGAACACCTGCTGCTGGTCGGGGCTCAGCGCGGCGTAGAAGGTGCGCAGGCTCTGGGCGCGTTGTTGCATCATCTGCTGACGCGCTTGGTCGCGCTGGGTCTCGCGCTGAGCCTGCCGGTCGAGCCGCTGCGGGGTGGTCAAGGTTGCGCCTGGTGCGGGTGACGGCCCGGGCTGGACCCCGGGCGAGCGGCCCAAGTCTTGCGCGGGTGGTCTGGGGCCTTGGCTGGCGATCAGAGCGTCCAGGGCCGCCATCTGGTCGGGGCGCAGCCGCAGCACGGTGGCCAGATCCTTTTTCCGCTCGGTCATGCGCTTTTCCATCTGGGCGCGAAACTCACCCCGAGGGGCTTGGACGCCAGGATCTTGTCGTCTAGCTGCGGCCACGCTGCCCGGCGGCTGAACCTGCGCCTGGCTGGCGTCGGCCAGGGCGAGGGTGGACAGGCAGGACATCAGCGCCAGTGCAGCGAGGCCGTTATTTCTTGTACGGGGCATGGTGGATCCTCATTAAGGTCCGTCTGTAGGGTTAGGATGGCCGCCGAAAGCGGCAGACTGATGGCGAAATCGCGCCGTACACTGAAATTGTGTTTCGCTTTTGCTACATAAGGCCATGGTTGGCCCCAAAGCGTTATGAGGGCTGATTTGCACGGCTACCGCGCGTCTATCCTGCACATGGCCGGTGATCCGGCGGCAAATGGCGAGGGGGCCTGCATGGCTGCATGTCGGCCTTACAAATGGGGCGTGGTTTTAGGCTTGATGCGCTAGGATGGGTTCAACACGGTGCCTGAGGCGCAATACTAGCTTGCACTGCGGAGTGGGTTCTTTATTCGCCGAAATTAGGCGCTGCGGATACCCTCGGCAATTTGGGGGCTAGAACCGCCAGGCTGCGCCGGCCGTCAGGGCTTGGATGTGATAGCCGCCCGACAGGCTGCGCCGATTGTACTCGGCCTGCAGCGTGAAGTGATCCGAAAAAAGGCGTTCTATGCCGATCCCTAGGATCGGCCCGGCGGCCCAGTCCGTCGCTTCCGTCTTAGGCGGTGGGAAGATTCGGGTCGTTGGACCGATGTAGGTGGAATGCAGTCGTTCTGCCGTGTAGCCGGTGCGCAGATAGAACAGGGTCATGGCATCTACGGCCGCTCCGATCCGGGCGGTAATTGCGTAGTTGCCTTCGCTGCGGGTCGTACCGGCCGTGAGGCCGCCCCGATGTGCGACGCGTGTGCCTCCAGCCGGGCCGATCTCGGCCTCACCCCCAACCAGTATTCCATTGGCCAGGACCGTGTCGTATCCGGCGAAAATCCGCGCCTCGGCCACGCTGGCCTTGGCCTTCAAATCGGAG